>JAEEJZ010000055.1 GCA_016282145.1 Bacteroidales bacterium
AAAATTATTGTAGCTTTGCCGATGAAAGAAAACCACAATAGTTATGCATAGATTCCTCGTTTTCCTTGCTTTGTGTATGGCAACGGCCTGCGGCAAGATTTCCCAGTCTTCACTCCAAGGGGAATGGACGGTCGAATCTATCCAGGTGCGCGAAATAACTTCGACTACGGATTCGGGCTGGAAGTCACAATTGGGTGCCGCCAATGTTTTCATCGTCGGAGAATCCCTCGTATTCGAGTCCAAACACATTCTTCCCTGCCCCTCTGCGGATGCCATGCTCCGCAAGTACGACGATTACGAAGGCAGGATCAGTTACAAACTGCTGGGGGACAGGCTATCGATTCCCGAGTCGCATTTTTCATATTTCCACACTGACGGAGAGATTGCAGAGGCGGGCGAAATAACCCTTCGGGCGACCAACTTTGATATCATCTCCGCAGATGGCGGCCTCCTGGTACTCAGTGAACAATATAGAGATACCGACCTGCTGGGAAATGTCCGCAAAGAACTGGATACAAAGGTTCAGTTGCTGCGGAAAGAGGATAATGGAAGCAAAAGGAGACTATAAAAACAGTAACGCATCGATGGCCTTGAGAGCCTTTATCGATGTCAAGCCCTCCTCCGGATTTACTTTGATGTGGCGCCTGACCATCTCTCCAGAGAACTTGGCAACGTCGTCAATGATGATATACTGACAGTCCTTTTCACGAAGCCAAGCATTGATCTCCCCGGGGAGGCTCCTTGCCTTCCACATCTGCCTGAGGTGCAGGAGCCCCATCACCTTCCAACTTGACTCGACGACAATCTTTGCATCCGGAACCGCCTCAAGAGTGCTCCCGAGGTTTGCAATGGCCTCAGGGTCGAACCGGTGGCCATAGGAGTCCATTACAGGAAGTCCCTCCGAGCGCCGCCGGACCTGATAATTCTCCGTGTTCAATACACCGTCAAAATCCAAGAATATCACTTTCATATTTTTATATCTTTCGTCATCCCATTATACGAAAGGAAAATATAAAAGTTTCAAAGATTCAACCGGTTACACTGGCCCTGGGACTTACTCCCGGTTTTTGATCGGCTTGCCGCCAAAGGCGTAGCCGATGCCCATCGAGACCGAGCTGTACTCCTTCCTCGTGATGAGGCACCGCAGCGTGAGACGGAGCCCGTTGAAAAACTCCACGCCCACGCGGGGCGTCACGCACAAGGCGACGGGATAGAGACGCAGCCATATCGGAGCCATGTCCTTCCCCTCGTCCAGCGTGCTCTGGCACAACCCGATGCCCGCACCCAGACCGACGAACGGCGATACCTTCCTTCCCCTGAGGAAGTCGTATTCGACCGTGAAGGAAGCCGCGAGCGTGCGCCAGCCGGCGCCGTAGTTCATGTACCTCCCGCTGCCGTCGGAGACGGCGTACTTCCCTCCGGTATTCCTCGCCGTGGCGCCGAACTGCACCTCCGCCCCGAGGGCGAGAGGGATGTCGGGAAGGTTGTTCCTGTAAGCCACCGTCGCCTCGAACATGAAGCAGTTCTGGTAAGGGACGATATGATCCCTCTCCGAGCCGGAATAGGGACCGCTGATCTGGAAGAGCGGATAATTGCCCGCGATGCTCACCTCGACCTCGTGGCGCTTAACCTGTATCTGAGCTGCAGCGATTTGAGTTGAAATAATTATGGTTAAGAATGAGAATACAATATGTTGTAGTTTCATGTCTGACTCAAATCTATTAAAACTACAGATTGATTATTGTTCGTCAGGATATTTAACTATTTCGCCATTTACAATCGCACTAAATGGTACAGGAGCTAATCGGACATTTTTATTCATTGTTAGTTCAAACTTACACTCAACTGGTAATGTTAATCTTGATATCTCATCTAACTTACCAGCCATAGTGAGTTTAAGCTTATCACTTGTAATTTGATATGCGCTCCGATAAAACTCAATCGTCCCCTCAAAATGGACATGTGTTAGATCTGGATAATATATTTTAGTGTACGGTTCTGGATAAATAATCGTGAGTGTCTTCCTAAACGGATAATTAAATGCTTCCACTAGTTTCGGATAAGTAGAAAGGGCCAGTTCTTCCCGTTTTCCTGAATGTAGTATAGCAGAACTACCATAAAACAATTCCTCATCCCAGCGACAATCACTGCTAACTGGTACAGTATAAGTCGTTAATTTCCCATCCACATAATCGTAGCGACATTCCTCATAATTTATTACTCCTGTCAAGACCATTTTTCCTTGGACATGAGCATCTAAATCTATACCCCCTCCAGAATCAAGAACTCTTACCCCTATCTGATCAGTTTCCGAGTTATAAAATAATTCCGCCGTGCAATAATTAGTTTTTGGAGTTTTGTCCTTTTCTTTTGTTGAAATTACTTCTTTTGAACAGCTGTTAAACATAACTGCCTGAGCAATGAGAAAGAAATAAATGATTTTTTTCATAGTAAAATATTTTTCTCCGACTCCGCGAGATTTTTTATAATACAAAAGTGTGGAGCCGCTTCGCCTCCACTGTATGGGGTTCTGGTAGGACCTTGAGAATGGATTTGACCGATACTCCACACTCGACATATAAACCAACGGTCAAGATAGACCGGGCAGTAATCAATGCCGAGCGGAGCGCTTCAATCATCGTCCCTCTCAAAATTTACCAGATTTCATACAAGGACAACGCGAAACACTTTCGCTTTATGTCAGTCGGTTACCCGACTTTGCAAATATAATGAACTAATCTACAAATGTCAACACCACACTTATCTCCCTTCATCTTGAAAAAATCCACTTTTTTAGTGTATTTTCAAAAATTTATCTATCTTTGCCGAAAAGTGTTGCGCGATGCAGATAGTTTTTAAACAGGCATACCTGTCCGACCTTTATTACAACCAGACTTCCGACAAGAAGCATAGGTTTCAGCCAGAAGTCATCAAGAAATATATAAAGGTTGTTAACATTCTGAAACATGCCAAGGGGGTTGAAGACTTGTTCCCCTTCAATTCCTTGAACTACGAGAAACTATCCGGAGACAAAGCGGGGAAGGAATCTGTACGGGTAACAGATAAGTACAGGTTGGAGTTCATAACAGAGCGCTCAGACGGAGAAATTATTGTAACCGTCTGCAACATTTTGGAATTATCGAATCACTATCAATAGCAATATGACAAGCAAGAAGTTTACTCCCACTCATCCGGGCGAAGTAATCAAGGATGAATTGATAGCACGGGGAATATCCCAAAAAGATTTCGCCGGGCGCATCGGTATTCCTTATACCATGCTCAACGATATTCTGAACGAGCGGAGACCATTGACGGTCCCCACGGCTTTGTACATCGAATCTGCGCTGGGAATCTCCGCTGACCTGCTGATGGGTTTGCAGTCGGATTATACCATGCAACGTACCCGCAACGACAAAGAAATCATGAGAAGGATGCGGAGCGTACAACCCTACCTTTCCCCTGTCACCCCTGCCCGAGCGCTATAGCGATACCCCAGCTGAGGAAGAGAGATAAACGTATTCTAAATAAATTTAAAGTATGTTTTAAATAATTTTTCGATACGTTTCACAAAAACAGGCGGCGCCTCTCAGGCGTTTATGAAACGGGCGGATTGGACGGCCGAAACCAAACAGACCCCCTACAGCATCGGATAAATCCCGGCGCCGATGAAATCGATCAGGGCCTGGGGGTCGATCAGCAATTGGAGACCCCTGACGCCGGCGCTGACATAGATGCCCTCGTAGAGCAGGGCGCTCTCGTGGATGAAGGTCGGGAAGGCCTTCTTCATCCCGATGGGAGAACAGCCTCCCCGGATATATCCGGTCAGGGGAAAGAGTTCTTTCAGGTGAAGCATCTCGCAACTCTTGTTGCCGGAGATCTTGGCGGCCAGTTTCAAATCCACCTCCAGGGAACCGGGAATGACACAGACGAAGGGACCGTTGCGGTCGCCGCGCAGGACGAGGGTCTTGAACACCCGGTCGGGGTCCTCCTCCAACTGGGCGGCCACGTGGCCCGCATCCAGATGCTCCTCATCCACTTCGTAAGGAATGAGCTGGTAGGCAATTCCTGCGGCATCAAGCAGCCTTGCTGCATTCGTCTTTTGTATCATCACGCAAAGTTATCCAAAAAAATTGTAGCTTTGCAAAAGCATGCAACCCCATCCGACCACAGACCTTCCCTCCGGGGAATTACCCTTTATGGGCGAAGTGAAGGCGGGCTTTCCGTCCCCGGCGGAAGACCTGCGCGAAAAACTTGACCTGGTCAAGCTGCTCGTGCGCCACAGTGCCTCGACCTTTTTCTTCCGCATCGACGGAGTGTCGATGGTGGATGCCGATATGGATGAAGGGGACATCATCATCGTAGACCGCTCGCTTTCTCCTTTCAACGGCTGCAAGGCCGTATGTTTCATCGACGGGGAATATACCGTCAAGCGCGTGGAGATCAAGGGAACGGAAGCCGTGCTGCTGCCCTGCAACGAGAAAAATACCAAATTCAAGCCCATCCACGTCGGTGCGGACAACAATTTCCTGATCTGGGGCGTCGTCACCTGGATCATCAAGAAAGCCTGATGGATGTACGCCCTGGCCGACTGCAACAACTTTTTCGTCTCCTGCGAAAGGGTTTTCCGTCCGGACCTGAACGGAAAGCCGGTCATCGTGCTCTCCAACAATGACGGCTGCACCATTTCCCGCTCCAACGAGGCCAAGGCCCTGGGAATCAAAATGGGTGATCCCTACTTCAAGGTCAAGGACCTGGCGGAACGCTGCGGCGTCGCGGTCTTCAGTTCGAATTATGCCCTGTACGGCGATATGTCGCGGCGCGTGCAGGAGGTGCTTCGCAGCTATGCCCCCGGGGTGGAGCAGTATTCCATCGACGAAGCATTCCTCGACCTGAGCGGCTGCGAAGGGCTGGAATTCGATGCCTATGCCAAGGCGATATCGCAAGCCTGCCTGCGGCTTACGGGCATCCCGGTATCGGTCGGCATCGCGCCGACGAAAACGCTCGCAAAAATCGCATCGAAGCTATGCAAGCAGTACCCGAAGCTCAGGGGCGGCTGCTACCTGCATCGGCCGCAGGACATTGAAAAAGTGCTGCGCGGCTTCCCAGCCGCCGATGTATGGGGCATCGGCCGAAGGTCATCGGCAAAACTGCAAAAAATGAGCATCCGCAGCGCCTGGGACTATACGCAACTGCCGGAGACCACCGTGCGGAAGCTTTTCGCGCTGCCGGGGTTCAAGACCTGGAAGGAACTGCGCGGAGTGCCCTGCATCGAGTTCGAGGACCTGATTGAGCCGAAGCAGAGCATTTGCGTTTCGCGCTCCTTCGCCAGGGAAATTGACGATCTGCCGCTGCTTTCGGAGCAGGTGGCCAACTTTGCCGGAAGTGCCGTCGCGAAACTGCGCAAGCAGGGCTCGCTGGCCCTCGAATTGGCGGTCTTTGCCTTTACCAACCGTTTCAAGGAGTCGGCGCCGCAGACCTACGGCTCGCAGCTGGTCGTGCTGCCGGAGGCTTCGTCGGATTACCGGACCCTCATCCAGGCTTCGCTGGAGGCGTTGAAAGCGCTTTTCCGGCCGGGTTATGGCTATAAGAAGGCCGGAGTGGTCATTACCCGTCTCGTGCAGGCGGAAGACCATACCGGCAGCCTTTTCATTGACAGCGAGACACAGGAGCGCGAGGGGCGGCTATCCTCCGCCATCGACGCCATTCATCGTTCCTATGGCCGGGAATCGCTGCTGCTGGGCACTCAGGGCGACGGTCACATCCGCATGGCCCGCGACCACCAGTCGCCCCACTATACCACCCTTTGGGAGGATATCCCCCGCGTGAAAGTGAAATAATGTATCTTGGTATGAACAAAGTTCTTCTTTTCTTAGGCCTGGCTTTGCTGGTCTTCCCCTGTAAAACGGCCCGTGCACAGCACACATTCTACAGTCAGTTCCTACGTAGCGACAGCTTGCAGGTGAATGAGATATGGTCGCCGGGAAAAGGGGTGGAGGTAAAGACGGCCGGTCATCACGGACCTGCCGTAGAGAATCAGTATATGGCCCTTCGTTTTTATTTTGACGATCGCGGAGCCATAGATGTATACAACAAGAGCGGGGAAATGGATAACGAGCTTGCCCGTTGGAGCTGGTATCCATCGCTGGACGCCCAACTGAACGAGGGAGCCGGATGCGATGAATATTTCGTGGGCAAGACCGTAGGGCTTGGCGGAATACGTCTATGGGACGGTGCGCAGGAGCTTAAGCTCAGCGCTACCAAAGGAAGGCGCTCTCTTGTGGGGAGGACGGAGAAGGGTGTCTTTATGGAAATGACCTCCTATGGTATCCCCTATCAGGAAGATACCGTGGATGTCAGTGTCCGGGTCGATGTCGTGGACAATGACCGCTGGGCTGTCGTGACGACACGGGAACTTCAGGGTAAGCCGATCCGCATCGCCACCGGGATCAATTATCATCCGGGCTCACAAGTCCGCCGGGGCGAGGGCTGGGCAGCCGTCTGGGGCAAACATCCTGCGGATGTAGCGAGCTACCCGGGCGCCATCGGCGGTGCTATCCGCTTCGACACTTTCCTTTTTCCGGAAGAAGAAGATACAGGGACGACCATACGGCTTATCTCAACTCCGCAGTCCGTTTTCACCACCCGGATTTTAGCCGCTTCCGAAAAAGAAAGCCAGTTGAACACGGCCGAGCGATTTTTTGCCGATCTGGACAAATAGCGTAATGCACGCTAAGAAGCTGTTTAGATTTTGTTAACGAAAAGATTTATATTGTCCGGATTTCTACGAGTTCTTTTATTTCCGGGAAAAAACCATACCTTTGCAGTAAATGAGTTCGAAGGATATCATACAGGGGATGAAGCAGGTTGCAATGCAAGTTCTGCCTGAGGGGGCCGATGCCATTCTGTTTGGTTCGCGGGCGCGTGGAGATGCCAGAAAGGATTCAGACTGGGATGTTCTTATCCTTATCAAGGGTTCTAGAGCCACGGGGCAGGATTTTGAACGCTTTGCTTACCCATTTGTGGACTATGGATGGACTGTCGGAGAGCAAATCCATCCGCTCATCTACACCTATGAGGATTGGAACAAGCGGAGTATAACCCCGTTCTTTAAGAACATCAGCGCAGAAGGAGTAAGCCTATGCCATTGACAACTGAAGAAAGGGATGCGATAGTTTCCTATCGATTTGAAAAGGCCGACAACGCGTTTGTAGAGGCAAAAGATTGCGCGTCTATGGGCCATTGGACCCTTGCTGCCAATCGTCTCTATTATGCTGCATACTATGCATCTTCCGCATTACTCGTCAACGCAGGGTTTACTGCAAGAACGCACGATGGGATTATCGGGATGATAGGTCAGAATTATGTGCGTACGGGTATTCTTACGACGGAAGATGGCGCTCTACTTGCTAGGCTCCAGAATATGAGGCATACAGGCGATTATGATGATTTTCTGGACTGGACGAAGGAGGACGTGGAACCTTACATCTCCAAAGTCGAAGATTTCATCAAAAAGCTTAAGACTATCGTTGGCTTAGCGGCGCGGCATAATACGCCTTAAAATCGCTCCAGCGATAGTAAGGGCCGGTAACTGCCTCGAAGGGCAGGCTGGCCTCGCGCTCGTTCAGCAGGACCTTCAGCAGGATTTCGTCTGAAGGGCGACGGCGATAAAAGATCAACTGCAGGCTGCCGCCCATCGGCATCTCCCAGGGAGGATAGATCTCGAACGCCTCTTCCGGCGTCCGCGCCATCCGGCCGTAGCCGTTAATATCCATCCTTACCACCAGGGGAATCATGGACGAATCGTGGCTGAAACGCAGGCGCAGCTGCATCTGCCCGGAAGCCATATCCTCCTCCGCCCTGTCGATGATGTCCAGCAGGGCGTGCCCGGCCAGTTCCGGAAAAATCGTCCCGGAATCCTCATAATGACAGAAACAGCGAAAAATCCGGTACCAGTCCGCCCGGGCGACCGCGATGCGGTCCTCCTCCGTAAACAGACCGTCGAAAAGGGGTTCCGGCGCATCCAGGCACTGCATTCCCGACTCCACCACAAACAGAAAGCGCAGGAAAAGGACCTCGTCGAAGAAGAGCGACTTCCCTATCGTAGCGGGCTCCGTAAAAATCCGCCCGAGGATGCCGGGGACATCCACGGTCTGACGAAAATACGGTATATAGGGTGCCGAAATATCCACCAGGGAAAGCGGATGGTTCTCCGCGCGGGGACTGAGCCAGAAACGCAACTGCGGGTTGAAAGCATCGGAGGCCCCGGCCTCGACGTGCAGGGAACGGTCCTGCTCGTGCAGGGCGTCGGTAAAGGCATACATGCTCATAATGACGCGCGGCACCGTCGTAGCGATGGCACCGACTCGCGTTTCCCCCCAGAAAACCTCAGGGAAACGTCGGAACAGACGGGCGGCGATGACGCGCTGCTCCTCGGTCCCCATCCTCGTCAATTCGCCTTCGTGGGGAATCACCCGGGCATGGAAAGCCTTATATTCTTCGAACAGCCTTTCTCCGCGGTCGGTAAGCCGGCCCGCACGAGCGGCCCGGTCCAGGACCTGATAGAGCGTATCATACTGCATCCCCAGGACATAGCGGGCGCCGTGACGTCCAAAATGGCTGATATAAAACGGTCTGTAGCCCCGTGGAGCCGGAGTCATCGGGCTTTCCGCAGAATAATCATAGACATACATCAGGCACCCGGCCTTTTCCGGATGCCGGCGGATTTCCTCTACGGTACCGTGGGATACCGGCTCCGGGACGCCCTGCACCCCGGACGCACAGCCCGTCAGAAAAAGCAGGCCGGGCAGCAAGTACCGAAAGAGCCGCATACGCTAAATCTTCAGGGAAAGGATGGTTACGTCGTCGTTCTGGGGATTGCCGGCGGTAAAGGCCTGAACGGCGGCAAAGAGGTCCTCGCAACAGGTCTGGGAACTGGCCTCCGGAGCAACCGAAGATGCGAACGAGAGCAGCCGCTCTTCGCCGAACTGCGCCTGGTCCGCCCGTTCCGCTTCCGTCACGCCGTCGGTATAGACGATCAGTCGGGAACCCTTCTGCATCTGGCGGGATTCCCTGACATAGGGGAAGCCGGGGAACAGGCCCGCCGCCAGATTGGGCTTGGCCTGCAGGAATTCGGAGGTCCCGTCCGGATTCACGATGACGATGGGATTGTGACCGCCGTTGCACCATTCGAGTTCCAGGGTATCCAGGTTCAATTTTCCCATAAACAGGGTCACGAACATAGCACTGGCATTCCCTTCCGCGAACACGTCGTTGATACGGGAAAGGATGCCTTCCGGGCCGATGCCCAAGCCTGATGTGAAACGGAAGGCCGCCCGGGTAATCGCCATATACAGGGCCGCAGGGACGCCTTTTCCGGAAACGTCGCCGACCGCGAAATAGACCGTACGGTTGCGGATCACGAAGTCATAGAGATCCCCTCCCACCTGCTTGGCCGGCGAAAGCATCGCGAATATGTCCACACCCTCGGAATTCGAGAAATCGGAAGGCAGCATCTGCCGCTGGATGGAAGAGGCGATGTGCAGTTCGCTCTCGTAACGCTCGTTGGACGCCGTGGAGGAGCGCAGTTCCGCGATGTATTCCTGGAAGGAAAGAAGCATATATTCCAGCGAATCGTGGAGGCGTTTCAACTCGTCCTGCGTGTTCACCTCCGGGACGTGCACCTTGAAGTTGCCCTTGGCGATATTCATCGCCGTATAGGTGAAGAGGGTGATGGGTTGCGTCAGACGCGTCACGACCTTGCGGATGACCAGATAGAGCATGAGGAGGTCCAGCAGGCCGATGACTATCAGCAGCCACTGGAGCCGCCGCAAGCCCGCAAACACATCCTCGTAAGGGAAGGAGATGGCGATGGACCAGCCGTTGGATACGGGGCTGTATGCCATAAAATGCTTCCGGCCGTCGGAGCCGGTGTATTCCGTGCATCCTTCCTTGCCCCTCAGCATTTCTTCGCCAACCTGGGCAAGCGTCTCGCTGCCGATGCGCTGGGCTTCGGAGAAAATGGTCTGGGTAAGCAGCCGTGTGGAATCGGGATGGCAGATAAAGGTACCGCTCCGGCCCAGCAGGAAAGAGAAGGAATTCTCATAGGGACGGACGGCCGCCACTTTCTCCGAGAAGCGTTTCAGGGAAATATCGGCGGTCAGGATGGCATAGACCTCCATATTTTCGTTCCAGATGGGGACGGAATAGGTCGCCATCATCTGCTCGCCGCCGCCCTCGTCGAAGTAAGGGTCACTCCAACGGTTGTGCGCATTACGATGGGGCTCACGATACCATTCCATATTGAAATAGTCGTAGTTCTCGTTGCCCATCTGGATGGACTTGATGACGCCGGTCTGTTCGTCCCGGTAAGAATAAGGGGCATACCAATAACCTTCAGAAGGGTAAAACCAGGGCTCGAAGGCCACGGTACTTCCGATGATGGGAGGATTGAATTCGACCAGGCGGCGAGGAACCTCGCTGATGTCATCCGGGCTCGGCTGCTTTTCTTTCACCACCCAGATCATATTCTCCGTGGCGGTTTCCACCTCCCGCAGGGAAAGGTTGATTTCCTCGCGCAGTTTGTCCAGCAGCAGGGTCGCATTGCGGGTGGCTCCCTCACGCAGGGCACGGCGGGCCAGGATGGCCACTCCGGCAAACGCACCGATAAAGAGGACGGACACCGCGACGATGATCATCATACTCATCCGGATGGCCAGGGAACGCTTCAGTCTCATTGCGCAGCCTCCTCCCTCAGGCGGGGCAGGCGCAGTTTGACGGCGCCTTCCAATATTTCAAATTCCAGATGGGTCCCGGCGGTAATCTCACCGTCCAGGCTCACGAAAATCATGGTCGGGGACTCCACCACCACCTTTTTCGCCCGACGATAGACCATATGCCGCATGCAACGCTTCGAATCCAGATGACGGCCGCTCCGGTAGAGGGGCAGGATCGTCAGGAAAAGCAGAAGCGGAAGGCTGCGGATGAGGCAGACCTCCATCAGGCCGTCATCGACCCTGGCACGAGGGGCACAGTAGAATTCCCCGCCGCAGCAGCGGCCGTTGGCCACCGTGCAGAGCATCGTCAGGCAACTGCTGATTTTTTCGCCGTCCACCCAGATTTTGACGCGGTTGAAGCGAGATCCCAGCATCCCCGCCAGCACACTGCGGCCATAGGGATTGCCGCGGCCCAGTTCAATGAATTCGTTGGCCCGGTAAGCCACCATCGCATCAAAGCCGATATTCGCGACATTGAGCGCAAAGTCGTCGTTGCAGCGGATCAGGTCCACCTGCTTCTCCTCCCCTTCCAGCAAATCCTGCAGGGAAGTGAAACACCGTTCGGGCCAGCATTTGGTAAAATCGTTCGTCGTACCGTAGGCCAGGATCGCAAAACTCTTTTCCGGTCCCGCTCCGAAAATGCCGGTGGCCACCTCGTTCACGGTTCCGCTGCCGCCGCAGGCGACGAAGCACACTTCTTCGCCGGGATGGAATTCGCAATGGATCCGCACGTAGCGGGTACCGTCGCCGATACCCTTGGTGACATAGGTCGTATAAGAAATATCCCGACCTGCAAGCTGTGCCTCCAGGTCAGGAAGGATATGGGCCTTGTCGAAGCGCCCGTTGACGACGAAAATATACTTCACCCTAGTTGAGCAGGGCGGTACGGATAACCTCAATCTCGCCCTTCAGTTCGATGAGCTGCATCTTGAGCTGCTCCACGTTCATCGCATTGATGACATACAGCGGGTCAAGGATGGTATTGAGGCTTTCCATTTCAGGATAGAACTCGATCAGGGACTTGATGCCTTCGTGCACGCAGACGAAGTTGTAGGTCACGTCGCTGGCGGACTGGTCGTCGAACATGCCGATGAACTTGTCCAGATTCTTCGTGCAGACGAAAAGCTGCTCCACCATACCGGCAGCGGCGGCCTCCCAGAAGAAGGGAGCGCGGTTCGCCTCGATTTCGGCATCATAGAAGGCGGAGAAGGCCTCGCCGGCACCCTTGTTGGCCTGAAGGTTCTCGGAGAACTGCAGCAGGGCGGCATCGTTGATGTCCATCGCGACCTTTGCGGTGTTGTCTTCATATTCCTTCACCGGCATCTCGTAGAGTTCTGCCACGGCCTTGTCCACGCTCAGCATCGCGACGGCGCGGTATTTCTGGGTCAGGGTGACGAGGTCGGAAACCAATGCAGGGTTCAGCAGGTAATCCGGCTTGACCAGTTTTTCCTTCGGGGACAGTTTCACGGCGCCGTTGCTGGAATAGATGAAGGGAACGGATTTCATCTTGGAAACGGACTCGCTCAGGGCCTGGAGATTGAGCTTCAACTCCTCGGTCACCAATTTTTCCTTCTGGCTGATTTCAGTCTTGGAGGCCTCTTGCGCCGCTTTTTTCTTGCTCTGATTCTTGCAGGAAGGAAGCATCACCACCGCAAGGGCGAGCAGGATAACAGTCAATTTTTTCATAGTGATATCGGTCAGTTTTTTATTTATTTCGCACTATACGTTGCAAATTTAACAAAAATTCCGGGAAATTCACAAATAAACAACAGGCGGCGAAAATACACATCAAAACCAACACGGCGATATCGAAGAGCGGGGTGGGAATTTCAAGCGTTCCCATACGCTTGATTCCACTGTAGAAGGGGGCGCGGCCGCAGCTGGAGCGGGGCGGCAGGAAAATCGCTCCGCAGCGCGGGACGATGTGGCTTCCGACGACGCTGCAGCGCCGCTCGGCATCGCGTCCCAACACCAGATTCTCCAACTGGATATTGTAACTGTCCCGCTTGAGGTCGCGCAGCGCCTCCATTCCGTGTTCACGGACGAAGGCCCCCACCTCGCGGTCCAGGGCGAGCGTGGCGCGGTTGCCGCGGCTGGAAAGCACTTTCTTCGCCTGGGCGAGATAGGCCGAGAGGGACGCATAACTTTCATCGCCCTCATAAGGGTCGATTTCGCAGATTTCCGCGAGGTGCGGCAGTTCCGCACGCAGGACGGCCATATGCTGGGGCTTCTCCTCAATGCCCTGCCCGCGCTCGAATTCCCGGCTCTCCAGCTGGGACTCCAGTTCGTGCAGGAATACATATTCGTAGTACTGGCAGACGAATTTTTCGCGGTCGCCCTCATAGAAGGGCTTCTCGTAAGGATTGTCCGAGAAGGAAGAAACGGCCAGCGCCTCGAAGGCCCAGCGCGAAGGGATCACTTCGCCGATGATGGGGACATTGCCCGTCTCGCTGCCGGGGTTGAGGTCGTCGAAACGCACCACCAGGCCGCAGAGCAGGATTTGCGGAATCAGCAGCAGAGGGATGGTGATGTAGATGGCCACGACCGACGACATGCACTGCGAAAGGATCAGGCCGATGAGGCTGGAGAGGAAAGCGGCGAGGAACAGGATGCCCCACCACATCGCAAAATTGAAATGGATGCCCATCAGGGCGTTGCCGACGACGATGAAGAGCAGCGTCTGAATCGCGCAGACGGCGGCAGCGAACAGGATCTTGGACCAGATGTAGGCCGGGTACGAAAGGTTCAGGAATTTTTCCCGCTTCAGCAGGGCTTTGTCCCGGATAATTTCTTCCGCGCTGCCCGACATCCCGAGGAAAATGGCGACGATAATGGCCATAAAGAAGTAGGAAACGAGGTTCTTGTTCTCCATGACCGTGTACATTCCGCCGTCGGGGGCATAATGCGTCAGCAGGCCGCAGACCAGGGCCAGCAGCGGCGCTTCGAGCAGCGTGACGAGGA
>JAEEJZ010000008.1 GCA_016282145.1 Bacteroidales bacterium
GGGTCTTGACGAAGCCCTTGACGATTTCGTCGTTGTTGAACGCCTCGTTCACGCGGTCCCAGGACTTGAGTGCGCGGGCCTTCTTGTGGGAAATGACGAGCTGGCCTTTCTTGTCTTCGGCGGACTCGACATACACCTCCACCTTGTCACCAACCTTCAGGTCGGCATTGTAGCGGAAGTCCGTGGCGGGGATGACACCCTCGCTCTTGCCACCGATGGTGACGACGACTTCGCGCTTGTTGATGGCGGTCACCTCTCCCTCTACGACTTCGTTCTCGACGACCTTCGAAAGGGTCTGGTCGTAGGCGGCTTCGATTTCAGCCTTTTGTGCGCCACCGTAAACGTCGGACTGCTCGAAGGCTTCCCAGTTGAAATCCTCGGGAGCGACCGATGCGTTCAGGGGCAGTTTGTTCTGATTTTCTTCCATTTTGTTAAGTGTTTGAAAATTAGTTGTTAAACATTATGTTTTGTGCTTTTCCCGGTTCCCCGGAAAAATTAGCGCGCAAATATAGTAATTATTTGTTGATTCACAAAAACAACGGAGCAGAACTGCGTCCTTAAGGAGTCGAAAGCGCATAGACCTGCAACGTTAGGGCGCATTTACCCGGATAGGGTTGCGCAGCAACAAGCGCCCGCTGTTGCAGGTCGGAGCGCGGAATCCTTTGGACGCAGTTCGAAAACCAGTGGCTAGGGTTTGAAGGGTTGCCGGGCTTCGAGGGAGCGGCCGAGGGTAAGGGAGTCTGCATATTCGAGCCCGTCGCCGAAGCCCAGTCCCCGTGCCAGCGTCGTAATCTTCACCCCCTCGCCGGCAATGCGACGATAGAGATAGAACGCCGTCGTCTCGCCTTCGACATCGCCGCTCAGGGCAAAGATCACCTCACAGGAGCCGAGGGCCTTCACGCGCTCCTCCAGCGAAGCGATTTCGAGGTCTGAAGGGCCGATGCCCTCCATCGGGGAAATGATGCCGCCAAGCACGTGATAGACCCCGCGGTACTGGCCCGTCGCCTCGATGCTCAGGACATCGCGGACGCTTTCGACAACGCAAATCGTGCGGGAATCCCTGCGCGCATCGGCACAGATGGGGCACTGGTCGCCGTCGCAGACCATATGGCAGGTCTTGCAATAATGCACGTCGGTGGCCAGACGGCCCAGCGCCTCGGCGAAGCGGGAGATATTCTCCGAAGGCTGCCGCAACAGGTGCAGCGCCAGCCTCAGCGCACTGCGCGAACCGACACCGGGCAGCGACGCGATAGCCTCTACCGCATCACCCAGCGCACGGGATGGAAAATTCTCCTTCATAGACGAGTTTTTTGCTTTGCAAATATATGGATTTTTGCGAGAAATACCTATATTTGCGGCTTGTAAACTTTTAACAGGAGACGGGGATGATCAGGATTTTCTACAAGCAGGGCAAGGAAGTACTTCTGAGCCAGAAGCTGACGGAACTCGCCGCCGTCGGGAAAGAAAATATCCTCTGGATTGACCTTCTCGCCCCTACCGGGGAGGAGAAGCGCGCCGTCGAGGCCCTTCTCGGCACCGAAATCCAAAGCCGCGCCCAGGCGGAAGAGATTGAAAGTTCCTCCCGTTACTACGAGGAGGACGACGCCATCTTCCTGAACACCAACTTCCTCTCCCCTTCCGGCGAGGAAATGGCGATGGACCCGGTATCCTTCATCCTTTCCGGCCCCTGCCTGACCACCCTGAGGGAAAGCCCCCTGCGTTCCTTCGACACCCTCCAGCTCAAACTGCAGGCCCGTCCCGAGGAATTCCCCGACGGCGCGCACCTCTTCGTCGAAATGATGGACAAGCGCGTGGACCTGGATGCGGACATCGTGGAGATCATCGCCAAGGAGGTCAGCCTTTTCAGCAAGCGGATCAACCAGCAGGAGGAGGACATCAATGAGGAATTTCTCCTGGATATCAACCAGTTGCAGGAGAATGCCATGTTCGTCCGCGAGAACATCGTGGACAAGCAGCGGCTCATTTCCAACATCCTCAAGAGCAAGCGCTGTCCCAGGGACCCCGAACTGCGCGAAAGCCTTTCGGTCATCCTCCAGGATATCGCCTCCCTGATCAACCACACCAATTTTGCCTTTGAAAGGCTGGAGTACCTGCAGGAAACGGTGGTCGGTATCATCAACCTGGACCAGAACCGCATCATGAAGATCTTCACCTTCATCTCCCTGCTGCTCATGCCGGCGACGCTGGTGGCCAGCTTCTACGGAATGAACGTGACGCTCCCCATCGCCGACAAGGGCTGGGCCTGGCCGGCCATCCTGGGCTTCATGGTGCTGCTCGTCCTGAGCCTCTGGGTGATCTTCAAGAAAAAGAAGATGTTATAATGAACAACTATACAAATTCAACAAACAAAATGGTATCATTCAAGGAACTTGGCCTTGTGAACACCCGTGAGATGTTCGCCAAAGCCGTCAAGGGCGGGTATGCTATTCCCGCCTTCAATTTCAACAATATGGAGCAGCTGCAGGCCATTATCCAGGCTTCTGCAGAGACCAAATCCCCCGTCATCCTCCAGGTGAGCAAGGGTGCCCGCAACTACGCGAACCAGACCCTGCTGCGCTACATGGCGGAAGGCGCCGTCGAGTATGCGAAGGAACTGGGCTGGGAGAAACCCCAGATCTGCCTCCACCTCGACCACGGCGACAGCTTCGAGCTCTGCAAGAGCTGCGTGGATATGGGCTTCTCTTCCGTGATGATCGACGCCTCTTCGCTTCCTTTCGAGGAGAATATCGCCCTCACCAAGAAGGTGGTGGACTATGCGCATCAGTATGACGTGACCGTCGAGGCCGAACTCGGCGTGCTCGCCGGTGTGAAAGACGAGGTCTCTGCCGAGGTCTCCCACTACACCAAGCCCGACGAGGTCATCGACTTCGTCAA
>JAEEJZ010000056.1 GCA_016282145.1 Bacteroidales bacterium
ACTCCAGCGTCTCCTTCGCGGAAACGGAGATGGAGTATTTGCCGTCAATGTCGGCGGATGTGCCACGCGTGGTGCCGGACACCATCACGACCGCGCCGGGAACCGGAAGACCGGCCTCGTCCACCACGGTACCCGTGATGACCTTGGTTCCCTGCGCCCGGGAAAGGACGGGCAGCAGCAGGAGAGCAGCCACTACGGCAAGAAGGGAGAAAAGTCTTTTCAGCATAGGGCGACGGACTTAGAACTTAATGATGGAATAGACGGGATAGTGGTCCGAGATAAGGGTGTGGCCGTCATAGGATTTGGTCACTGTCCTGTACTCCGAGCATTGAATACCATTGGTAATCCAGATGTGGTCGCAGACATAAGGAGTGTTCTTTTCCAGATTCCAGCCATTGTAGGTTTTAATCTGGTCGCTAATCGGAGCCACTTCGCGGGTACATACCATAGTGCTGCGGATGCCGTCAAAAATGGCATCCGTCTCCACAGTATTAAAGTCCGCCACGAAAACGACGGGCAGATTCTCCGGATTCACCTTGGGAAGCCGCTTCTTGATCAGTTTCATGGCGCTGTCACGGGAGGCAGTCGTCAGGCCGAGATGGCTGTTGATGAAAAAGAAGACAACGCCCGTTGCCTTTACCCGCATGATGGCCCAGCGGACATACCTTTCAAAATTATCCCAGCTGATGGAAGGGACATCAGGCGTGTCGGAGAGCCAGAAGATGCCGGTACTCAGTAACTCCATCACATCCGACTTGTACATAATGGAATTCTTGTAGTCCTGCAGGGCCACTCCCTCATAGCCGTAGCGAGCCAGTGTGCCATACATATACTCCCACTGCGTTTGCGCAAGTTCCTGCAAGCCGATGATGGAGGGCTGCTGGTCAATGACCATATCCCGGCAGGCCCCCGCACGCACCGCCCAGTGGTCGAAGGCACGCGACTCCGTTGTCATCTGACGGATATTGAAAGAAATGACTTTGATCTGCCCCGGTTCCGTGGGCAGGGTGTTCTGATGCTCGGGACCGTGCACATCCGCATTCTCCTTCCCACAGGAGAAGCAGAAGAGCAGTCCGGGCAGGGCCAATAAGGCAATCAGTCGCTTCATAGTATTAAGATTTAGAATTTTACGACGGTAGAGATAGGATAGTGGTCTGAAATCAGGGTGTGACCGCCGTAGGCGGACGCATCTGTCCTGTATTCCAGGCATTTAAGCGTTTTTGAAACCCAGATGAAATCGATGATGGCTTCCTTGTTCTTGTTCCCCCAGGCATTATAGGTGGGGATACGGTCGGTGCGGGGCGCCACTTCGCGGCTGTCGGCCATGCTTTCCTTCAAGGGCGAGAATACGCCGTTGGCATAGACGGTATTGAAATCGCCGGAAAGGATGACCGGGAGCCCCTCGGGATTGTACTGGGCCATGCGCTGGAGAATCAGGGCCATGCCCTTCCTGCGGGAATTGTCCGTGAGGCCCATATGGGTGTTCATATACAGGAACTTCTTCTTGCTGCCCTTGATGCGGAAAATTCCCCAGGTAACGGGACGCTCATATTTTTCATCAAAACAAGCCGAAGGCGTTTCGGGGGTTTCCGACTGCCAGAAAGTGCCGCCGTCCAGCAGTTCGAGCAAATCTTTACGGTAAAGGAATCCTACGCATTCGTCCTTCTCCTTGCCGTCCTTGCGCCCCACGCCAAGCGCCGCATATTCTGCGCTGAGCGTATCCCGCAGATAGGACCACTGCCCCTTGAACTGCGCCTCCTGCAAACCCAGCAGGTCGGGCTTCTGGCGAGTCAGCATCTCCAGGCAGGCCTCCTTGCGATTCCCCCAGTTATTGGCCGGATCGGTTTCCTTGGCGTGGCTCTGCCGGACATTGAAACTCATCACGGCCAGCTTGGGAGCGGCGCAAGAGCAAGCCAGCAACAAAACCGTCAGCAGAATATGATTGGCGCTTTTCATTTAGAAGGTGATATTGATACCGAAACTATAGGAACTCATAACCGGATAGCAGCCGCCGGTTCCGGCCGTAGTATCGTGGTTCTCCGGGTCCTGGGCCAGTCCCAGCACATCCACCGTTCCCTTAATATATTTATACATAGGAGACCAGTCCCAAAGGTTCTCACCCGAGAAGAAGATGCTGGCCTTGGTAAGGCGCAGGGGCTTGATCCAGCGCTCCGGCAGATGGTAGCCGAACTGGACGTTCTTGAGACGGATATAGGAAATATCCAGCATATAGCGGCTGTTCCCGCGGCGGCTCGTTCCCGCCAGCGGATTCGCCCTGGACGTGTAACGGGGCAGCCAGGCGTCACGGTTCTCTTCTGTCCAGTAGTTACCCAGAACCCATTTCGGGATTTGGTTATAGGGACGGTTGTATTGGCCCCAGATCATACCGCTGTCCCCTTCCGTAATAAAGTCGCGCTTGCCCACACCCTGGAAGAAGACCGATGCATAGAAGTTGTTCCAGTCTGCACCGATCGTGAAACTGTACATGAACCGGGGTTCATTGTTGCCGATGATCGTGCGGTCGCCCGGATTGGAGAGCGTCTGGTCGCCGCGGTCGATATAGCCGTTGCCGTTCAGGTCCTCGATCTTTACATCGCCGGGGCGGATGGACCAGTCGTTTGAAAACTGGTTGATGGAATCATAATAGGTCTGTCCGGCCGCCCTGGCACCTGCTACGGCGACATCGATGTCCGCCTGATCCTGCCAGAGGCCGTTGGAGACGAAGCCCCAGAGTTCTCCCACGATCATCCCCTCGTAATACTCCGGCACGTTTCTTCCGCCG
>JAEEJZ010000057.1 GCA_016282145.1 Bacteroidales bacterium
CGCTCAGGCCGTGGAACATATAGAGCGGCCCCATCCACTCGGAGTCACGCTTCGACAGGTAGCCATTCACCGTCACCACGTGTACGCCCTTGCCCGCGAGGGCATTGAGGAACACCGGCAGGGTTGCGACCAGCGTTTTACCTTCACCCGTCGCCATCTCGGCAATCTTGCCTTCGTGCAGGACGATACCGCCGATCAGCTGCACGTCGTAGTGCACCATATCCCAGGTAATCTCGTTGCCGCCCGCCATCCAGTGGTTGGTATAGACGGCCTTGTCGCCTTCGATGGTCAGGAAATCGGAGTGTTTCACGCTCAGGTCACGGTCGAAATCGCTGGCCTGCACGACGATGCGGTCATTTTCCTTGAAACGGCGCGCGGTGCTCTTGATGATGGCAAATGCCTCGGGAAGGATGCGCTTGAGTTCCGCCTCGATGGCTTCGTCCTCCTCCTTGACCAGACGGTCGGCCTCCGAGGCGAGTTTTTCCATCTCCGCGGTCGGCAGGTCGCCGTCCAGTTCCTTCTTGATCTGTGCGATGCGGTCTTCAAAAGGCTGCTCCACCGCCTTCAGCCCCTCCCGGAGGGCGGCGCTGCGGGCGCGGAGGTCATCGTCGGAGAGGGAATCTATCTCCCCGTAAACCGCAAGGATCTTGTCAAGGGTCGGCTTGATGGCTTTGTAGTCCCTGTCCGCCTTGGATCCGAATATTTTTCTGAAAATATCTGCAAGTGCCATTTCGTTACGTTTTAAGCAGACAAAGATAACGAATTATTTGTGTTTCATCAAAAAATGTCTATCTTTGCCCACGCAAGCAGGATTAGCACATCGGTAGTGCATTGGCTTCCCAAGCCAAGGAGGAGGGTTCGACTCCCTTATCCTGCTCTTTTTTTATTCCCCGATATTTCAGGGTGCTGTCTCTTCAAGTGACAGTACCCTGTTCATTTTTGATGAGGGTACTATCATTTTTGGCCTTTTTTGACGGTACCCTCTTCGTTTTTCACGAGGGTACTGTCACCCAATTATTCGGAGCGAAGCGACGCAGGGGTGTTTGAGGGGGTACGCCCCATCAATCAGTATATCTCCACAAAAAATCCAGCCTGACTCGGCTGGATTTTTCGTGGAGATGGGCGGAGTCGAACCGCCGTCCAAACAACGCAGCAAAAAGCTTTCTACACGCTTATTCCTTCTTTGATTGTCGGAGAACGGATGAGGAAGGACACCCTGACCGTTCCCTTATCCCCTTGTCTTGGCGGAGCGTGGGGGCGGCGGCTCCGTGCGTCCGGTTTGAATGATACCCCTTGACCCGGTCATAACCGGCTTAAAGCCCGGAGGGATATACGCCGGTCCCGCAGCCTTGGCGGATCCGGTTAATGCTCAATCTCTCTGAGATTAGCAAGCGTACGAATAGTTGTAGTTGCCAGTTAATGGCTTGAAGGCTGAGATTAACGGGCAAACCTCCGACGCCCGGCGTGCTTACCTTCCACAGTCGATGCTGTCAAAACCGAACATCCCCGTCAGAAAGTGCGCAAATATACGATTAATAATTCCGTTTTCCAAAAATGGCGGTGCCGATACGGACGATGGTGGCGTCGTGCCTCAGGGCAATACGCCAGTCGCCGGACATGCCGATCGACAATTCGCAAAAATCGGAAAGTTCCGGGAACAGATCCCGCAGATAGGCGAAGAAATCGGCGATGCGCGCGAAATCCGCATCAACGGTAGCGACATCGTCCGTATGCGAGGCCATACCCATCAGACCGCAGAAGCGGATGAAGCGGAAGTCCTCCTCACGGAAGAGCAGGTCGAGCACTTCTTCCTCCGCAAAGCCCTGCTTGGTCTTCTCCGCGCCGATGTGCAGTTCCAGCAGCACCGGAATCACCTTGTCGTGCTCCTTCCCCCAGCGATTGATTTCTTCGAGCAGGTGCAGCGTATCGACGGATTCCACCAGCGAGGCATAGGGCAGCACCATCTTCAGTTTATTGGTCTGCAGGTGGCCCAGGAAATGCCATTCGATATCGGCGGGAAGCGCCTGCGCCTTTTGCTGGAGTTCCTGCGGACGGTTCTCGCCGAATACGCGCTGCCCCGCCGCATAGGCCTCCATAATGGCTTCAGCAGGATGGAATTTGGAAACTGCCACCAACTTTACTTGCGGCGGCAGTTCTTTCCAGAAATATTGTAATTGTTCAGAAATCAAGGGTCAACGTTTTTTACGGGCCTGGGCTTCCTGCATCTTCTGCGCCGCCTCGAGCCGCTGCTGCCACTTGCTCTTGGGCATCGGCTTGCCTTCGGAAGCCTTGACCTTCGCAAGCACCTCTTCCGGATGGACGAAGAACTTCTTGATGATGAAGATCTCGACGATGGAAATGAGCTGCGAAAGCAGGTAGTAGTAACTCAGAGCCGCAGAAAGGCTGTTACAGATGAAGAACATCATGATAGGCATCATCCAGACGCTCATGAACTTCATACTGGCGGCATTGGGGTCGTTGCCCGCCGCCTGTACGGTCAGGCGGGAATAGAGCCACATCGTCGCAGCCATCAGCAGGGCAAAGAGCGACAGGTGGTCGCCGATGAGCGGTACCCGCGTCCCGAAGTCCACGATGGAATCGTAGGCGCTCAGGTCATGGCACCAGAGGAAGGACTGCTGACGCAGTTCGATGGAAGCCGGGAAGAAGCGGAACATCGCCCAGAGGATCGGGAAGGTGAGCAGCGTAGGCAGACAGCCGCCCATCGGGCTCACGCCGGCCCGGCGGTAAAGGTCCATCGTGGCCTGCTGCTTCTTCATCGCATCCTCCTGCCTGGGGTACTTCTCGTTGATTTTCTCCATCAGCGGGCGCAGGGCCTGCATCTTGGCCGAAGAAGAGTAGGACTTATAGGTGAAGGGAAGGACCACCAGTTTGATGACCAGCGTCATCAGCAGGATGACCAGACCGAAATTGGAAAGGAACCTGCTGAAGAAGTCGAACATCGGGATAATCACAAAACGGGTGAACCAGCCGACCAGCCAGCCGCCCAGCGGAATGATCTTCTCGTACTTCTGGTTGTAGGATTTCAGGGTCTGGAAGTGGTTGGGGCCGAAGTAGAACTCCAGCGGAACATCCACCCGGGCACCCCGGGAAAGGTCCATACGCATCTTGGCGCTGCAAGCCATCAGATTATGCTCCGGATCGTCCTGATTGAAGAAATTGACCGCCAGTTCCCCGGAAGCGAATTCCTGCGGGGCACGGACGATGGCCGAGAAGAACTGCTGCTGGAACGCAAACCAGCTCAGGCGGGAGTCGATGCGGCGGGTATTGTTGCGGGAACGGCCCATTTCGCCGGGCTTCTTGTCCCCGTCGAAATACCAGTTCACCTTGGAATACTGCGATTCGTTCTTGAAACCCTTTTCCATCCGCGGGATGACCAGGGAATAATCCAGGTCAAAGGACGAGACGTTGCGGGGAATCACCTCTTCCATCCCTACGAAGGCCAGGTTCGCGCTGAGGCCGTAGCCATCCAGCACATAGGACTGCTCGATGAAGCCGCCTCCGTCGAAGGGCAGACGCATCACCAGCGAGGTGTCGTTCTGCGCCGCGACGGTAAAGGTAAAGTCCTTGGTCTCAATGTATTCACCGGCATAAACGCTCGCTGAAAGCAAACTTCCGCCGCGATGGAAAAGATAGAGGTCGGTACTGTCGTAATTGCGATAATCGAGCACCTGTGCCGAGAGCGGCTGCGCACCGCGCGTCGTGAACTCAAGGCGAAGCCGCTCGTTCTCGAGCACCAGGACGGTGTCCGCGAGCGAATGCGCTTCCTCGAGCATCGCATCCTTATAGATGACGGGGTGCGATGCGGGCTGTGCAGCAGCGGCTGCAGGAGCGACGGCCACGGCGGCCGTATCGGCGACAGCGGGCGGCACGGGCGCATTGGCGAGCGCGATGCTGTCCTGCACGCGCTGCCACTCCAACTGCTTCTTCGCCTGCCCCGACTGATAGAAGGTGAAACCGACCATGATCAGGCCGATCAGCACAAAGCCGATGATGGAATTCTTATCCATTACTGCTCTCCTCCTTCAGCTTCGGATTCCGCCTTACGGATCTGCTCCTCGAGTTTATGCAATTCCGCCTTCGCCTTGTCGATGCGCTCCTGCATCTGGGCAAGCAGCGGCGAGCCCTTCGAGGAAAGGGAGAAGAAGCCGATATTGTTTTCGTAGGTTGCGATTTCCTGCTGCAAAGCCTTGAACTTGTCGGTCAGGGAATCCTTGGCGCCGCGGCCAGGACGGGCAGGACGCTCGCCACGGGCGGGCGCCTTGGGACGCGCAGCCTCGCGGGCGGCATCCCTTGCGGCAAAGAATTCGTCGCAGGCGGCACGGAAACTGTGCCACAGTTCGTCGGCCTTCTTGCGGGGAACGGCGCCAATCTCCTTCCACTGCTTCTGCAGGGCGATGAACTGGTCCGTCGCACTCTTCCAGTCCGTACTGGTCTTCAGTTCCTGGGCCTTGTCCACCAGGGCCTGCTTGGCCTCGAGGTTCTCCTTCAGGCTGCCCTTGAACTCGTTATAGTATTCACGCTTGCGCGCGAAGAAGCTGTCGCAGGCGGCGCGGAAACGCTCGTAAATCTTCTGGTTCTCCTTCTTGGTGGCAAAGCCGATACTGCGCCATTTCTCCTGAATCTCAGCGATTTGGGCGGAAAGTTTATTCCACTGGGCGGAAGAACTGACCTCCGCGGCGGCGATGGCCTCCACTTCTTCGCAGAGGGCGGTCTTGGCTTCCAGGTTCTTCGCCTGTTCCTCCTTCACCCCTTCGAAATGGGCCTGATATTTCTTGTTGATGACCGCGGTCGCCGCCTTGAAGCGGTTCCAGATATCCTCGCGAACCTCTTTGGCGACAGGGCCGTACTCCTTCCACTGCTCGTGCAGTTTCTGCAGTTCGTGGAACGCCGATACGACATTCTCGTTCTCCGCGAGTTTCTCCGCCGCAGCGCAGAAGGCCTCCTTGGCCTCGAGATTCTTCTTGAAGTCCAGGTCGCGCAGATCGCGGTTGATCTTGACCATATCGTAGAATTTCTCTACGTAGAACTGGTAAGTATCATTGACATCACGGAAACGCGTGACCGGCACCGGACCGGCTTCGCGCCAGCGGTTCTGGATTTCGCGCAGGGCGGGGAAAGAGGCGCTGACGTCCTCCTGGCCTTCCACCAGGGCTTTCAGGTCTTCGATGATGGCCAGTTTCTTTTCGAGGTTCTCCTCACGCTCCTGCTCCTGCTTGCGGTTGAATTCCGCGCGCTCCTTCTTATAATCGGCATACATCGCCTTGAAGTTCTCCTCGACGGCCTCGAAGGGATTTTCGCCCCCCTCGGGCACGGCTTCACGCATTTTCAGCAGCAGCTTGTAGAACGCGGACTTGACCGCTTCCGCTTCCTTGGAACGCATCATCGCGTCCGCGGAAGTGCGCAATCCCTGGAAAAACTCCGAAAGTTCCGCCAGGCTCTTGTCCGCAAGGTTCAGTTCTGCAGTCTGCTCTGTGGGCTGCTCCAAAGGCTGCTGTTCGATTTTGCTCTCTTCCATATCCAAAAATTAGTTATAGAGCGCAAATGTACTAAAATTCTGATAGATTTTGGTATTTTTGCATACAAAAAGAAAAAAGCCATGAGAATCGATATTTTGAGCGTCGTACCGGAACTGCTGGACAGTCCGCTTTCGCATTCCATCGTGGGCCGTGCCGTCAAAAAAGGCATCGTGGACATCCAGGTCCATCACCTACGGAAATACGGTATCGGACCGCGCAAAAACGTGGACGATTACAGCTATGGCGGCGATGCCGGCATGGTAATGATGGTCGAGCCCGTCTACCGGATGCTCGAAGAGCTGAAGGCGGAACGCACATATGACGGAGTCATCTACCTCTCCCCCGACGGCGAAATGCTCACGCAGGCCATCGCCAACGAACTGTCGCTCAAACAGAACCTCGTCTTGCTCTGCGGGCACTACAAAGGCATCGACCACCGCATCCGCGAGCACCTGGTGACGCGGGAGATTTCCGTAGGCGATTATGTGGTCAGCGGCGGAGAGATTCCCGCCGCCCTGCTGACCGACGCCATCGTCCGCCTGCTGCCCGGCGCCCTGACGGACGAGACCTCCGCACTGAGCGACTCGTTCCAGGACAATCTGCTCTCCCCTCCCGTCTATACCCGTCCCGCCGAATTCAACGGCTGGAAGGTGCCGGAGGTGCTTTTGAGCGGGAATCCCAAGTTGATTCAGGCGTGGCAGGACGAACAGGCACTAATCAGGACGAAAGCCCTGCGTCCCGGTCTACTTTTGGAGGGAGAAAAGGGGTAGTTATTAAAATATTTTAAAAACGAAAAATATTTTTCATAACTTTTTTTGAAAAATTCTTGCACATTCAAAAAAAAGGCTATACCTTTGCCTCCGAAAAAGAACAACTCTACCTTACTTCTGTAAGGGCTTCTAACCAACAATAATTAACCTTCTCATAAGGTAATATACTACTAACTAATCACCAAAGCCCGCTGTGACAGCGGGCTTTGGCCATTTTTAGGGGGCTCTGTGCGCTCCGTCCCGGTCTCCGCCGGATGCGTTGAGGAGCGGCTGTTAACCGCGCTGGCGGCGGACCAAGCGGATTTGAAAAAGGAGGGGCCAGTTTTTGCCGGTAAGCCAGATCTGGCCGCCGGGGCCCTGGGCGATACCGTTGAGCACGTCGGTATCCGGCGTCCGGAGGGAAGAATCGAGCAGCCCGGTACAGTCAATCAGGCCTACCACCTTGCCGCTCCGCGGGTGAATGATGGCAATCTGGTCGGAGGTATAGAGATTGGCCCAGATGCGCCCGTCAATCCATTCCAGTTCATTGAGCAGGCGCAGGGGCTTGCCATTCAGGGTGACGCGCAGCGTCTTCTGCACCTTGAAATCCCCATCCATGAAATAGAGACGGCTGCTGCCGTCACTGGCGATGAGCTGGCGGCCGTCGGTCGTCAGGCCCCAGCCCTCGCGCGGATAACGCACGGTCTTCCGGTATTTCAGAGAATCGGCGTCATAAACGAAGGCGCAGCGGTTGGTCCAGGTAAGGATATAGAGATCCCTGTCCAGCATAACCGAACCTTCTATAAAATATTTCGCATCGAAATTCAGACGGCGCAGCACCCGGCCGCTTTCGGGATCCAACTCCCGGAACGAGGAGGAGCCAAACTCCCCCGTACTCTCATAAAGTGCGGCGTTGTGAAAGAAAAGCCCTTGGGTGTAGGCTTCTGTATCGTGAGGAAGCGTCTGCAGCACCTCCACCCCATAATGCCGAACCTGTCCGTTTCCGCAGGCGGCGACAAGCAACAGGGAAAGTACCGCCCGATGCCACACCCTACAAATCATCAAACGCGACCTGCGAACTCAGTTCTTCGTCTTCGCCTTCGGGACGACGGGGAATCACGCCGCCGAAGCACTGGTTTTTAATGTAATCCACGACCTCCGCGAAGCCCTCGGCAAATTTCTCGAAATCTTCCTTGTAAAGGAAAATCTTGTGCTTGTCGTAGGCAAAACTGCCATCCGGATTGTTACGGCGCTTGCTTTCGGTAATGGTGAGGTAAAAATCATTGTTCCCCCTCGTGCTTTTCACATCGAAGAAGTACGTCCGTTTTCCAGCCCTGACAGGTTTGGAGAAAACATCGTCATCCTCACGGTACATTGAGTAATAAGATATTAAAGGTTTAATCGTCGCAAAAATATAACTTTTTCTCGATAAGTTGTTATCTTTGCAGGAAATTTTGTGAAAATAGTTTTTTGAAATGCTAAGCAGAAGAATTCTCCGGGTAAAAACGTTCAAGATAATATACGCATTGACCGAAAATCCGGAGATGACATTGAAGGAAGCGGAGAGGAGACTGGAACACTCCTGCGAAGCCACCAGGGACCTCTATTTGTTCCTGTTGACCCTGACGGGAGCGCTGACGGAAGAGGCATCCCGGCGCATCGAGGCATCCCGCGCGAAATTCACCGCCACGGCTGAAGAACGCAACCCCAACCTGAAATTCGTACAGAACCGCATTCCCGCCATTCTTGGCGAAGATCCGGATTTCCAACGCATCATCAAAAAGAAGAAACTCGGCTGGCAGCCTTACGATGCTTTTCTGCGGCACTTCTATGAGGAAATACGCGAGCAGGACTGGTTCCGCAGCTATATGGAATCCGGCGAAGATTCCCTCAAGGAAGACGCCCTCCTGTGGACCCGCATCTATCCCCTCCTCGAGGACAGCGCCGAACTCGATGAGATTCTCGAGGATCTGCCGCTGAACTGGAGCGACGAACTCCCTTACGGCCTGAAGACCGTCCTCCGGACGATGCAGCAGCTTGGCGAAGGCAGCTCCTGGACGCTTCCTCCCCTCTACAAGAGCGAAATGGACGAGCGGCCCGCCGAAGAGAGCGACCGCGATTTCATCCGCAAACTCCTCCGGAAGGCGGTCAGCGGCTTCGAAGGCTACAAAGAACAACTCGCGGAGCACACGCGCAAATGGAAACTGGACCGCATCTGCGCCACCGACCTGGCCCTGATCGTCTGCGGACTCGCAGAAGCGGACGCTTTCCCGGGCACCCGGAAAAACATCATCATCAACGAATATGTCGAAATCTCCAAGTACTACAGTACCCCGGAGAGTAGCGGCTTCGTCAACGGACTATTGGACAAACTGTTAAAATAATAAACGTATGAACATCCTTACTCTTGTTCTCCAGGCAGCCCCTGCGGCACAGCCCCAGGGCGGCGGACTTTCTTTCTGGCTGATGATCATCCTGATCTTCGCCGTTATGTGGCTTTTCATGATCCGTCCGCAGCGCAA
>JAEEJZ010000058.1 GCA_016282145.1 Bacteroidales bacterium
ATGCCATGCACTGTTATCGAGGCTGGTCCGTGCGTTGTTACGCAACTCCGTACAGTTGAAAAAGATGGTTATGCCGCTGTACAGCTTGCCTATGACGAAACCACAGAAAAGCACGCCAGCGCGCCTCTCCAGGGGCATTTCAAAAAGGCAGGAACCACGCCCAAGCGCAAGCTCGTCGAATTTCCGGCGGATTTCGCGAGGGAGCTGAATCTCGGCGACGTCCTTACCGTCAGCGACATTTTCGCGGAAGACGGTACTTTCGTCGATGTCGTCGGTACTTCCAAAGGTAGGGGATTCCAGGGTGTCGTGCACCGCTGGGGCTTCGCCGGTGTCGGCGGACAGACCCACGGCCAGCACAACCGCCTGCGTCACCCCGGTTCCATGGGTGCATCTTCCTGGCCGTCCCGCGTACTTCCCGGTATGCGTATGGCGGGCCACATGGGAAATGACCGCGTAAAGGTTTTCAACCTTCAGGTCATCAAGGTCATCCCTGAGAACAATCTCATCGTTGTCAAGGGTTCCGTTCCGGGAGCCAAGGGTTCTTATGTAATTTTGGAGGCTTAAGACTATGAAACTTGCAGTTTTGAAGATTGACGGAACTCCCTCCGGAAAGAAGGTCGAACTGGCGGACAGCGTATTCGCCGCCCAGCCCAACGACCACGCCATTTATCTTGATGTCGTTCAGTATCTCGCCAACCAGCGTCACGGCAATGCCAAGACCAAGGACCGCAGCGAGATTGCCCATAGCACGAAGAAACTCGGACGCCAGAAGGGCGGCGGCGGCGCACGCCACGGCTCCCTCAAGGCGAACATCTTCGTCGGCGGCGGACGCGTGTTCGGCCCCGTGCCCCGCTTCTACCACCACAAGCTGAACAAGAAACTCAAGAAACTCGCCCGCATTTCCGCCCTCAGCTACAAGGCTCAGGAGAATGCGATCATCATCCTTGAGCCCTTCACCATGGAGGCGCCCAAGACCAAGGAATTCCAGCAGATTGTCACGGCCATCAAGGCAGGCGACCGCAAGGTGCTCTTCGTGCTCCCGCAGAATTCCGACAATATTTTCCTTTCATCCCGCAACCTTCCTCAGGTGAATGTCATCACCGTGGACGAAATCAACACCTACGCCATCATGAACGCCAATTCACTGGTGCTTATCGACGGTGTCCAGGATATCATCGCCCAGAGGAACGAACGCTAAAAGATTACTCAGATGGGAATTATCATTAAGCCAATAGTAACAGAGAAGCTGACGGCTCAGGGCGAAAAGTTGAACCGTTACGGCTTTGTCGTTGACAGGAAAGCCAACAAGCTTCAGATCAAGGAGGCGGTGGAAAAGATGTACGGTGTTACCGTAGCATCCGTCAATACCGTCAATTATCACGGAAAGCGCAAGTCCCGCTTCACCAAGAGCGGACTCCTGCGGGGCCGTATGAATCACTTCAAGAAGGCGTACGTCTCCCTTGCCGGTGATGACAAGATCGATTTTTACAGCAACATTTAAGGGGAGGTAACGAAAATGGCAGTAAGAAAATTCAAGCCGGTAACTCCCGGCCAGCGGAACAAGGTCATCAGCACCTTTGAGGAAATCACCGCGAAGAAGCCCCAGAAGTCATTGCTCGAGCCTCTCAAGAGCACCGGCGGCCGTAACAACACCGGCCAGATGACCGTGCGTTATCTGGGCGGCGGACACAAGCGGATGTACCGTATCATCGACTTCCGTCGTGACAAGGACAACTGCACCGCCACCGTGCTTACCATCGAGTACGATCCCAACCGTAGCGCCCGTATCGCCCTCGTCCAGTATGAGGACGGCGAGAAGCGCTATATCATTGCTCCTGACGGACTTAAGCCCGGCCAGGTCGTTGTCTCCGGTAGCGGTGTCGCTCCCGAAGTGGGCAATGCCCTTCCCCTGAGCGAGATTCCTGTCGGTACGCTTGTGCACAACATCGAACTCCGTCCCGGACAGGGTGCCGCCATGGCCCGTTCCGCCGGTGCGTCGGCCCAGCTCGCCGCCCGTGAAGGAAACCACGCCGTGCTGCGCCTGCCTTCCGGTGAGACCCGTATGGTGCTCGTTACCTGCCGCGCGACGGTCGGTACGGTCTCCAACCCGGATCACAACCTGGAGTCCCACGGAAAGGCCGGACGCCGCCGTCATCTCGGCAAGCGCCCGCACAACCGTGGTGTCGTGATGAACCCTGTCGATCACCCGATGGGTGGTGGTGAAGGCCGCGCCTCCGGTGGACATCCGCGTTCGCGCAAGGGTCTGCCCGCGAAGGGCTACAAGACCCGCAACCCGAAGGCGGCGTCCAACAAGTTCATCATTGAGAGGAGAAAGAAGTAACCGGAATAAAACGATATAGATTATGAGTCGTTCATTAAGAAAAGGTCCGTATATCCAGGAAGCCCTGGAGAAGAAGGTGCTTGCTATGAATGAAGGTAGCAAGCCTAAGGAGGTGGTCAAGACCTGGTCCCGTGCCAGCATGATCTCCCCTGACTTCATCGGCCACACCATTGCCGTCCATAACGGAAATAAGTTTATTCCGGTGTATGTAACGGAACAGATGGTCGGCCACAAACTCGGCGAATTCGCCCCGACCCGTACCTTCAGGGGTCATGCAGGTAACAATAAGAAGTAATC
>JAEEJZ010000059.1 GCA_016282145.1 Bacteroidales bacterium
CAGTTCGGCTATCTCGGCGCCCGTATAGGCGGCGGGAACCTTGGAATATTTGGCGAATTTGCTTTGCAGGCGCTGTTGGATGATGAAACTCAAGATCATCACCGCAATCATAAGAATCCAAATCGCAGAAGTGCTCATTTCTTGGTATTTATGGTAATCAGTTCATATTCCCGGGTGCCGATGCCGAGTTTTTCGGCCTGTTCGAAGCAGGATTTCCAGTCGCTTTCCGGGTGGAGGTTGTTGAAGAGGTTTCCGTGCTCGTGGAAATGTTCGTCGTGCAGGGCTTCCCAGAGCTGGCTTCCCGGCAGCGGTTCCGCCTTCGCGCAAGCGTCCACGCAGGCCTGGTCGAGCGCCAGCGGGTCCGTCGATGCGAACATGCCGATATCCGGCAGCATCGGCGTATCATTCTCGCAATGGCAGTCGCAGCTCGGGGAAATGTCCATCACGAGCGTGATGTGGAAGCAGGGACGCCCGTCCACCACCGCCTTCGCATATTCGGCGATTTTGCGGCTCAGGAGCTCGTTCGCTTCGTCATTGGTGAAGCCGATGGCGTCGAAGTTGCACGCGCCGAGGCACTGTCCGCAGCCCACGCAGTGCGCCAGGTCCACCTGCATCTTTTTCGTCTTTTCGTCGAAGTGGAGGCCGCCGTTGGCGCATTGCTTGAGGCACTGGCGGCAGCCGCGGCACAGGTCCGGATTGATTTCCGCCTGTCCGCTGCTGTGCATCTCCTTCTTGCCGACCCGCGAGCCGCAGCCCATGCCGATGTTCTTGAGCGCGCCGCCCAGCGAGGCGAAATTGTGCCCCTTGAAGTGGTTGAGGCTGATGAAGACGTCGGCGTCCATCACCGCGCGGCCGATTTTCGCTTCCTTGACATACTCGCCGCCCGCGACCGGAACGGCCACTTCGTCCGTGCCCTTCAGGCCGTCGGCGATGAGGATGGGACAGCCGGTGCTCAGCGGCGAAAAGCCGTTCTCCCAGGCGCAGAACAGGTGTTCGATGGCGTTCTTGCGGAAGCCCGGATACATCGTGTTGCAGTCCGTCAGGAAGGGCTTGCCGCCGAGTTCCTTGACCACGTCCGCCACGGCCTTGGAGAAGTTGGGGCGCAGGAAGGCGACGTTCCCCAATTCCCCGAAGTGGGTTTTGATGGCGACGAACTTGCCGTCCATATCGATGTTCCCGATGCCCGCCGCCCGGATGAGCGTCTGCAGTTTTTTGGGCAGCCCGTCCCCGTACTCCTTGGTCCGCAGGTCGGTAAAGTATACTTTTGCTTTTTCCATATTGTTACAAAGATATTAAAAATCGTAAAAAATGTGGATAAATTGTAAAAATCTGTGGTCTCAAAGGTGTTTCGTGGAGATTGTTTGCTATCTTTGTTCCATGGAAAAGAAGTTGTTTAGAACTACGGTGAGTGACCGGTGGATCGGCGGGGTGTGCGGCGGATTCGCACGGTATTTCGGGCTGTACGATACCACCTGGATCCGCTTGATCTGGGCCTTGTTGCTGCTGGCCGGCGGCCTGAGCTTCTGGGTGTACCTCATCTGCTGGCTGGTGATTCCCGGCGAGCCGTTGAGCCCGGGTGCGCCCGAGGAACAGTAGAAATCCTTTATGAAACGGGGCTTTGCGCTGCTCTCACTGGCCTTTGCCCTGGGAGTGGCGGGAGCGGCGGGTGCACCGCTGCAGGGGGGTGCGTATGCCGTTCCGGCGCTGACCGCCGCTGCGCTGGCCGCGCTGGCGCTGCTGTTCCTGCTGGTCTGCCCCGCATCCCGGGAAGGCCTTATCGGCTTCCTGCTCTTCTTTGCGCTGGGCGTTATGGTGTACTCCACGTCGGCCCTGACGGCGCCGATGGCTGTGCGTCCCGGCTGGGGGAGGGCGGCGCGGGGCGCCCTCCGGGCGCTCGTCGCCCGCATCGAAGCCCTGCCCTTCGCCGGGGCGCATACCGCGCCCCTGCTCCGCGCCCTTCTCGCGGGCGACCGGGCGGCGCTGCCCGCATCGGTCACCGCCGCCTTCCGCGCCTCCGGGGCCTCCCATCTGCTCGCCCTCTCGGGCCTTCACTTGGGTGTCCTCTACCTGATCCTCTCCCGGCTGTTCTCCGTTTTCGGGAACAGCCCGGCCCTGCGCCGCCTGCGCAGTGTCGTCCTCGTGCTGCTTTGTGGAGGCTATACCTGGATGACCGGCGGGAGTCCGTCGCTGGTGCGGGCCTTCCTCTTTGTCCTGATTGCGGAGACGCTCCGGCATTTTCCCGGCCGCCGGCACGGCCTGACGACCGTCCTGAGCATCGCCCTCACCCTGCAATTGCTTTTCGCCCCGCGGGTGGTCTCATCGCTGGGGTTCCAATTGTCTTATCTGGCGATGGCCGGCATCGCCCTGGTCTATCCGCAGTTGCGGGGCTGGTATCCCGGCAGCGGGCGCGCCAACCCCTTCCGCTGGATGTGGAACAGCGCCGCGCTCTCCGTCTCCTGCCAGGTCTTCACCGCACCGCTCGTGGCCCTGCGCTTCGGGACTTTCGCCCCTTATTTCCTGCTGACCAACCTGCTGGCCCTGCCGCTCACCGAGGCCCTGGTCTGCTCTGCCGTCGCCACCCTTACCTTCGGCGCCGTGGGCTTGCTCCCGCCCTTCCTTGCCCCGCTCACCGATCTTCTCGCCACCCTTCTCGTCCGCTCTTTGGAGATTATCTCCACAATGTAGTTTGCCGCGCGGCGTGCTGCCGGCACGCCGGAACACGAAAAAACGACGATAATCGAGGGCGCGGCGTGCTGTCTTGGAGGGACAGTGCCGTCAACATCCAGTCAAAAGTCCATGTTATATTTTCCGTTTTATGGATATTATATATGTAAATGGTATGCATTATCCTATGCAGGAGGACAGGGTACTTATCAAAAAAATCCGGGATTCAGCGGACGCTAAAAGCTTCAAACTGCTTTACGACCGCTATGGCCCTTCCCTGTTTGCATTTGCCTTCCAGTACTGCAAGTCAAGAACGGTTTCTGAAGATATCGTTCAGGACACTTTTGCAAAATTGTGGATGCGAAGGAATTGCCTGGATGAAGAAAAACCTGTCAAGTCCTATCTTTTTACCATCTCGTATCACCAGATTCTTAAGGAATTGCGCCGTTTGGCCAAAAATCCCTTATTACGGGATTATGTAGAATGTGTGCATGATTCTGGAATCGATTCCACCCAATACGACTTTGATGTGTTTATGAGGGCGGTGGAAGAAGGAAAAAAGTGTCTCACTCCAAGGCAAAAGGAAATATTTATCATGAACAAGGAGTTGGAATTGGGGGTGGGTGAAATCGCACGGCGCCTTGGTATTCAGACACAGGTAGTAAGCAATCAGTTGTGTGCAGCACTAAAAATCATAAAGTCAAAGTTTCCGATGTTATAATTTGTTTGAACGTAACTAATAAGAGTATGGAAAAGACCCCGCTGATTAAAAAATTCAAAACCGAGAAACTTACCCCAGAAGACTTCGACCTCTTCCTGGAAGAACTGGAATCTGTCCGGGACACCGACCTCAAAGCAGAAATGGCAGAAGAATGGGCCGATTTCCCTGCGTACGGGACAAAAAATGGATATGGGAGCATGTTTTCGAATACTTTCCGTCCGTCAGTTTCGCCTGTCCGTCGTTTTTTTTGCTGGGCCCTCGCCGTATGCCTTTTAGTCAGTTGCGGGATATTGGGCTTTTGTCTTTCCGAAAAAAATGCCGCATTTGAGCGGGTATCGGCATCCAAACTGACTGTAAAATCCGGAACGGAAAGCCCATCGCTGGTTCATTTTCCAGACGGTTCGCTGGTTTGTCTCAATGCTGGTTCCACCCTGACATACAGTCCCTCCTATGGTCTTTCCTCCCGGGTGGTCGAATTGGATGGGGAAGGTTTTTTTGAAGTCCAGCATCGCCCGGATTCCCCATTTATCGTCGTTACACCCAATCTCCGGATCCGGGACCTCGGAACCAAGTTCAATGTCAATGCATATCCCTTCCGTGATATTATAGAAACTTCTGTCCTTGAGGGAAGCGTCAGCGTTGACGGCGGCTACGGGGAAGTGGTCGTCCAGCCCGGGGAAAAGGCCGTTTACGACAAAGGGACCTGTTCCACGGAAGTGGTGCATACGGACATGAGGATAGAAACGGCCTGGATGGGCTCGAATGTTATTTTTTCCCACGATCCTCTTTGCAAGGTATTTGAGATCCTCGAACACCGTTTCGGCGTTCAAATTCAATATCCGGAGAGTCTTAATACCTCTGACTTATATACCGGAGCCTTTGCGGACAAACACGTGGAAGATATCCTCAATATTTTGAAGATACATTACGGCTTTAAATATTCCATCATCGACGACCATCTAATCATTATTCAACAATAGTTTAACCATGAAGGATAAGTTGTTCATTTTCCTGACGTTCGTCATTCTTTCTTCGCCGGCAGCGGCGCAGACGGGAAAGATTGACCTCGACATCAAGGATGCACCCATAAAGGAGCTGCTTTCAATCGTTGAAGCGCAGTCTCCTTATTCCGTATCTTATCGAGATGTCCAGCTCCCCGATTCCCCCACCATCAGCATAAGCGGCAAGGATATATCCATCAAAGAGTTGCTGACAACCGAATTGTCCCGTTTCAACCTTGTTTACACGCTGGTGGGGGACAAAATCGTTGTTACGCCGGCGCCTCCACGCCAGGTACGTGCCGATTCGGGCCGGTTCAAGGTGTCCGGAAAAGTTACCGATACACGGGAAGACGCCGTCATCGGTGCTTCCGTAATGATTAAGGGAACCAGCAAGGGCGTGATTACCGATATAGAGGGCAGGTATTCCATAGAGGTGGAAAAGGGACAGGTTTTGAGTGTTGCCTGCCTGGGCTATACTTCCCAGGATTTAAAGGTCACCCGTGCAACGATGGACGTTGTCCTGGAGGAAGACACGGAGATGATCAACGAGGCCGTCGCCATCGGATACGGTACCACGCTCAGGAAGAACCTGACGACTTCCGTTGCAACCGTCAAGGCAGCGGACATCAACAGGGTATCCAACAGTAACGTCTCCCAGCTGCTTATGGGAAAGGCCGCCGGACTCAGGGCCACGATCAGCAGTGCCCAGCCCGGAGGCAATGTGGATATCTCCATCCGCGGCGGCGGTACACCTATTTATATAGTTGACGGAATCATGATGCCCTCCGGCTCGCTCGAAGTGGGCCGCGGTACGATTGAAACCCCGAACTCCATCAACCGCTCCGGCCTTGCGGGCCTCAACCCCGGAGACATCGAATCCATAGAGGTACTCAAGGATGCATCCGCGTCCATCTATGGTATCAACGCTGCGAACGGCGTTATCCTTATCACGACCAAGAAGGGCGCCGAGACCTCGCCGCGGGTTTCTCTGGAAACCAATTTCTCCGTAGTGACCAACTACAAGTACATGGAGCCGCTGAATTCGCAGGAGTACATGAACTTCGCCAATGTCTTCAGCAAGGAAATCTATCTGTACAACCACCGCATGGCCCCCTACGGAAGCGCCGAATACGACGGGAACTGGTCTCCCGAATATACGCCCTACGACATAGCGAACGCCAAGACCACCAACTGGCTGGATTATGTAATGCGTACCGGAAGCATCCAAAACCATTCCGTCACCATCAGCGGAGGCAGCAAGTACGTAAAATATTATCTGGGAGGCAACTTCTTCGACCAGACGGGTACGGTAATCAATTCCAGGATGAAGCGCTACACCCTGCGTTCGAACCTGTCCGCCCAGGTATTCCCGTTCCTGAAGCTCAATTCCATCCTGAACATCAACTCCAATGAGTACACGAACTCCAACGCCGACGGCGGCGGAGCGGGCGGTATCGGCAAGGATGCCCTCCAGACGGCGTTGATGTTCCCTCCCACCTATACGGTAACGGATGCGGAGGGAAAGATCATGCGCTACCGCAATTCCATCGCCAATCCTTCTGAAATGGCCAACTTCAAAGACATGACGAACTCCACCGGCTGGTATGTCAACTTCTCCGCCGATCTCAATATCTGGAAGGACATTCTGAAAATGCGTGCCGTCTACGGCTACAACCGCGAAACCGCCAAGCGCTCCCTCTACATTCCTACGGACATGATGTATTATGAGATTGTCGGGGTTTCCAGAGGACATCTGGGTGATGCGCAGCGGAACGACCAGACCGTTGAGGTGATGTTGACCTACAAACAGAAATTCGGAAACATCGTTGATTTGGATGCGGTGCTGGGTTTTGGCTGGTACAAGACTTCGGGCAACACGCTGGAACTGGACTACAAGAACGCTAACGACCTCATCGGACCGGACAGCGTCGGCGGAGCCGCAGGACCCTTCTATCCGACCTCTTCAAAGTATGAGAACGAAAAGCGTTCCCAGTTCGGCCGTGTATCCGCCGACTTCCTTGACCGCTATGTGATTGCCGCCACCCTGCGCCGGGACGGAACCGACAAATTCTTCCCCGGAAAGAAATATGCCTGGTTCCCTTCAGTGTCGCTCGCATGGAAGATTTCCAACGAGCCCTTCATGAAGAACGTCTCCTGGATCAACCTGCTTAAGCTGCGCGGCAGTTACGGTGTCACCGGACGCGACAACCTCGGAACGTCGCTGTACGGCCTTTATGAGCTGGCTACCAACTACGTGTATTTCGACAACAACAATACCGTCTATATCCCTTACATGAAGTCAGGAGCGGACTACCCGGACGTCACCTGGGAAAAGACCATCATGAAGAACATCGGCCTTGATTTCCACATCCTCGGAGACAGGATCTGGGGTAGCATCGATTTCTTCCGCAACGACGTGACCGACCTTCTGGGCGTAGCCCCCGGCGAACCCCTGAACATGGTCGGCAGCCGCCCCGTCAACTACGGCCATTACTACAGGCACGGCTGGGATGCGGTAATCAACTCCCTGAACATCAAGACGGCCGACGGCTTCAAGTGGACGTCACAGCTGACCCTTACGCGCTATGGCATGTACTGGGTGAAGCGGGCGGAGAATTACGACTACGCTGAATACCAGATCAAGGTAAACGAGCCTATGAACGCCAATTACTACTACAAAGTGGCCGGCATCATCAATTCAGACCGCTCGAATATGCCGGAATCGCAGAAATCCCTCTCTGAAGAAGCGCAGATGCCCGGTTATGCCATAATCGACGACAAGAACAAAGATGGCATGATTACCATGGAAGATATTTATATGGAGGATGTCCTGCCAAAAATTTCCATTGGATTCGGGAATACCTTCAGGTACAAGAACTTCGACCTGGATATCTTCTTCTACGGCCAGTTCGGCGCCACCAAATACAATTATGCGTTGCAGTGGGCCAGCGCCGCACAGTTCTCCTACACGACTCCGCAGAACTCCAACCAGTATGCCTACCGCCTGTGGAACTCGCAGAACAACACCTCCGGTGACCTGCCCGGAATCGCATCGGTCAAGGGAGTTTCGCTTCCCGGCAATGCCGGCACGGACCTGAGGCGTCAGGATGCCTCCTTCGTCCGCGTCAGGAACATTACCCTGGGATACAACATCAACGGAGCCATCCTTGGCAGCGTACTCTCCAAGAGAGTTGAAAACATCAGGGTCTATTTCGACACCCAGAACCCTCTCACGTTCACGACCTTTGCCGGCGTGGACCCGGAAATCTACACGGGTAATTCCTCATCCCCGGCCGGTTATCCCATGTCCCGGACCTTTTCACTTGGTTTAAAATTCAACTTTAAATAGGATTTGAAATGAGAAAGCCTCTCCTTTATTTACTGATTATCGCAGCCGTTGTCACCACCTCCTGCGAAAAGGATTTCGATCCGAAGATATACGGGGTTTTCACCAGCACGAACTATCCCGGTTCGGCGTCTGATTATCAAACCCTTATGATGACCTGCTATACGCCGTTCACCACCCCGTGGACTTATTACCTCGGAGCCTCAAGGGCGAACCAGCATCCCTGGTACATTCCCGAAGGCGGCGTTCTCAAACACTTCGAATATACGTCCGACACGATGGCTCCTTGGGAAATTGGCGTTTGGAGCCAGAATTACCGTTACCTGTCCCAGGCAAATTTCAACCTGACAGTCTATTATGTACGTGATTACCTGCATGCGGACAACCCCAACCACTATCCCAAGACCCGCGAGGTGACGCGCTTTACGGAAATTATCGGAATCTTGCAGGATGCTCCGGAATCCGTGCTGCCGGAACCGGTAAAAAATGAATTGCTTGGGGAAGCCCGCCTGTGCAGGGGACTGCATATGTACAATCTTCTTCATACCTATGGTCCCGTTCCCCTTATCACAGACCCTGCGGATGTGTCCAATACAGAAAAACTCACGAATGCCGTGCGCCCGCCGCTGAATGAGATTTCGCAATGGATTTATGACGACTTTGACTTCGCCGTCAAGAATGTTGCCGAGTCACAGGCGGAAAAGGGACGTTACACGGCCGACTACGCCCGCGTCTGCCTCATGCGGCACTGCCTCAACGAAGGCTACCACATGGACGGCTGGTACAGGAAGGCGACGGAATTGTTCACGGAACTGGATAACGGTAAATACTCCTTGTTCTTGCAGGGAACCAATCCCTACGCCGAAATGTTCCGGGAAGCCAACGACTTCAACTGCGAGATCATCATGGCCGTAAGCTGCGACCCTTCCTCTACGGGAAACAGCCGCGAGGGTAACATGAACCCCTTCATGATGCTTGCGGTACCGGAAAATGCGGCAAAAAAGGATGATCTCGGCAACCCGACCCCCTTCTCAATCATGGGTGCCGGCTGGGGACAGACCTATAATCTTTCCC
>JAEEJZ010000060.1 GCA_016282145.1 Bacteroidales bacterium
GTCAGCTATTATTTCAACGCCTGCGAATTCAAGGAGAATACATCCGGAACAGGTAATTCCGCAGGTGTTTACGGTGGTACGAGGGGAACGGTGTTCGCCACTTTGGCGGGCAGTACTTTTGCCTTCAACAACTGTTCCTTCCATGACAATTATGGTGGTCGTAACACCGATGACATTTCATGGATCGGTATGGACAACACAAGCAGCACCCTCATTCTCGCCAACACGACAATTGTAGGAGATAATTACCGTGCTCCCGACACGGGCGGTGCGAGGAAGAACAACTGGGGTGTCATCAAGTTCCAGAATTCAGGTAATTACTATTTGCTCAACTCTATCCTTTGCTCGCTGGATACTGGAGGCAACTGCTTCTGGGTCAATGACGCTATAGAGATTGACGGCCAAAAGTGTACAGATGGATCACATCGACTCCCTGTTTATTGCTATTACAGCAAGACATCCAAAGAAGGTGACGGCCGCACCAACTGGGGAACAGATACCGGTTCCGGCCACGACTATTACGCCACTTCCGCGAGCTTCGGCGGCTGGACGATGCCTTACATGTGGAACGGCACGCTCAGCGGCACCAACAGCGGCATGCTGGCAGCTACGGCGGATGTCAACACCGAAATCCAGAACGCTGACGCCGACTTCTACGCCTGGCTCAACAGCATCGGCGCGCTGGGCAAGGACATCAACGGCAACAGCCGCGGCGCCACTTCCTGGCCCGGCTGCTACCAGAATTAGTCTGACGCAACGATCCCTTTCATCAAAGCGGCTGCGGCTTTTGGCCGGGCCGCTTTGTTTTTTGAAACAGTAGAGTTTTTTTCTATCTTCGCAGTGTTCAGAATGAAAAAAGGCGGAATCCTATTTTTATTGCTGCTGGCGGCCCAGGTCCTGAGGGGAGCTGAGCCGTTGCAGTGGCAGACTTCGCAGTTGGATATGCACGCCGGACTGAGCGACAACTGCGTGAACGCCGTACTGGCGGACACAAAAGGATTCCTCTGGTTCGGGACCAATGCCGGACTGGATTTCTATGATGGGAGCAATCTCGTCAGCCTGCCTTTCCCCGATTTGGAGAACAGTGTGCAGCCGGTAGTCTTCTCGCTTGCAGAAGACCCGTCCGGTACCCTTTGGGCCGGCACTTCCAACGGACTGTACCGCCTGGATCAGGGGCTACCCGGAATGCGGCGCTTCACTACGCCTTCCCTGGAAGAAACCGCCATCCGCCAGATGTGTTGCAGCAAAGGGGGCATCCTCTGGGTCGCCCAGAAGGGATCCGGTCTGGTACGGATCGATCCCCAGCACGGCAGTGTTGAGACCTCTCCGGTCAAAGGCAGCGCCGTCTGCACCGGTCCCGACGGAACCGTCTATATCTTATCCGACGACGGCGGACTATGGACTTCGGAAGACGGCGTCTCGGAACCGGTATGCCTTTCTCCCAGGCTGAAAACCGGGGAGAACGCCTTGAGCATTGCCCGGGCTGCCTGTGCCGGACGATATCTTTTCATTGCGGAAGACAACGGGGCTGTATGGGCCTGCGCGCTGAAGGGAGGAGACCCCATCTTCCTCCCCTTCATCAGCAAAATGAAAGACGCGGCCGCCCTGCCCTCAGGAGAATACCTGGTCGCGGCGCGCGACGGCATCCAGGTCCTGGACAGTACGCTCACGCGGACGCGGACGCTCCGGCCTTTGCACGACAATTCGTTCCGCTGTCTCGCACAGGACCGCAGGGGCGGAATCTGGGCCGGTTCATTGCTCGAAGGTCTGGCGCACATCGCTCCGGACAAACTGCAATTACATTATTATGACCGCAGTTTTGCCGGCGGTCAGTTCAAAGCCCGCGACTTTGCCCAGACACCTGACGGATGTATCTGGATAGGCAGCGATACCCGAGGGTTGCTATGCCTGGACCCGAGGGCCGCGGACGAACGTCCCAGCAAACAATTTTTTTCCGGGAGAAATGTCACCGGAGTAATGGCTGAGGGCGATAAATTGTGGGTAGGCACCATCGACGAAGAATTGCCCATCTCCCAGCTAAATACGCGAACCGGGGAGATTACGGCGTTCCCCGATGCCGGCAAATCTGCTTACGCCTTTTGCCGGGACTCTTCAGGAAGGCTCTGGGTCGGAGGGAACAAGGCTTTTGTCGTGGGCAGGGACAAGCCCGGCGGAAAGTTCGAGCGCGAGATTTTCATGCCCACGAAGCAAGTATGCCGGATTCTCTGCACCGGCAGCGGAGACGTCTGGGTAGCCTGCATCGACGGAAAGGTATTCCGTTACCAGAGTACCGGCTTTTCCACGTACAAGATTTCCATCTCCAATATTCTGACGGATATTTCTGAGGACGGGGACGGACGCATCATTGCTACGTCGGAAGGCAGCGGAATATGGGAGTACGACGCCGCCACGGACCGCTTCCACAGAAAGGAAGCAGCCGAGAAGCGGCTTTTCCGCATGGCCAGAAGGCAGGGAGATCCGCTTCTGTGGATTACCGGTGCCCATGGTATCCACATTCTGAATCCGGGTGACGGACGGCCGCTGCCCCTTATCCCCATCGAGGCGCTGGGTATCGACAGTTTCAATTATTCATCCAATTTCATTTCTTCTGACGGAACGCTCTATGCCGGAACTTCCGACGGCTTTATCTCCTTTTCCACAAGGGCTTTGAAGGAGCTTTCGACGACAGAAGAAGCGCCGGTCTTTTCGTCGCTCCATATTCTTTCTTCTTCCGTAGAAGAGAGCGGTACCCGCTTCATCCGCCCGGCTAGCTTGAGCATCGGCCACAAGGCACGATCTTTCGAGGCCAATGTGTCCCTGCTGGATTATCAGCGCTTCGCGGACCGGCAGATTTTCTGGAAGATTGACGGATTCAACGACTGGACTCCGGTGCAGAACGGCAGGTTTACGGTGTATGACATCCCTACCGGCAAGCTGCTGCTTCGGGCCAAATGCCTCTCGCTCTCCGGAGCGGAAAGCCCGGAAACGATACTCCCGCTCAGGGTGCAGCCCCCGCTGCTGCTGAGCCCCGGTGCTTTCCTGCTCTATCTGGTCTTTTTCCTGCTTTCCATCGTCGTGATTACCGTCGAAACCGACAAACGCGCCAAAGCCAAGGCCGAGCGGGAGCACGAACGTAAACTGCTCAAGTCCAAACTGGATTTCCTAACCTCCATCGCCCACGAAATCCGTACACCGCTGTCGCTGGTGCAGATTCCGCTGGAGGCGCTGATCCGCAAATTTTCCGCTTCGTCCGACGGTTCGGTGCAGGAGAACCTGGACATCATGCGGCGCAATTCCCTCAAACTGACCGTTCTGATCAACGAACTCCTGGACTTCCGCAAACTGACCGATTCCACTTTCCAGATTCATCCGGAATTCCTGGATATCCGCAGTATTCTCAAGGACGCGCACCGGCGTTTCCTTCCCATGTTCCTCCAGGAGGGCAAGACGCTGACGCTGGATGTCCCGCAGACGGCGGTTTACTGCGAGACCGACGTACGCTCGCTCGGGCGTATCTTCGACAACCTGCTTTCCAATGCCCTCAAGTATTCTGCGCACCATTCCGCCATGTTCCTGACCGTGAAGGGCAACGATGCCGTCGCGTATGTGGAAAATGACGGTGCCGTACTGCCTGAAGCGGTACGCGAGGAGATTTTCAAGCCATTTTATCGTCACGAAAACGATTCGTCCGCCGGCATCGAAGGCACAGGGCTCGGGCTGTCCACCAGCCGGCAGTTCGCTTCCCTGCTGGGAGGCTCCCTGACTATGGATGACGACTTGAAAGTGAACCGATTTGTCTTTACGCTGCCCATCGTCTCTACGGAGGAACATACATCGTTGCTGCCCGTGGTGGAGAGCAAGGACAGGTCTATCATGGTGGTGGAAGACGACAAGGATATGGCGCTCGTCATCGGCAATATCCTGAGCGAATCGTATAACATCATCTATGCCTCCAACGGGAGCCAGGCTCTGGAGAAAATCGCGGCAGGAGCATCCCCTACGCTGGTCGTATCGGATGTCATTATGCCGCAGACGGACGGAATCGCGCTCACGAAGGCCCTGAAAGGGAACCTGGCTACCAGCCACATCCCCGTCATCCTGCTTTCCGCCGAAATCCCCGACGTCTTTATGCAGGAGAGCCTGGAGGGCGGCGCGGACGCATATTTGGAGAAGCCCTTCTCACCGAAGAAACTCCGCAGTACGGTGGACAATCTCATCGAGAATCGCAAGAGGGTGTACGAGTTCTATGTATCGTCCCTGCCTTCCGGCGGCGACCTTCCCTCCGGAAGAGTGTCGGCCATGGAGCAGAAGTTCCTGCGTAGCATCCAGGAATATGTATCCGCCAACCTGCAAAAGAACATCACGCTGGACGAGATGGCCGAGGTGGTCTGCCTCTCCCCTTCTTCCCTATATAAGAAGATGAAGGAATATGCCGACATCTCGCCGATGGAATATGTGATGAAGATGCGGCTGGGCAAGGCGGTGGAACTGCTCAAGGACGATTCCATCTCCGTTCAGGAAGTAGCACAGGCTGTCGGATTCAATACGCATTCCTTCTTTTCCGAGTGTTTTAAGCGGGAATTCGGTATGACACCGCGCCAGTGGCGAGTGCGGAACGTCGCTAAAGCGAAAAATGCAAAATAGTTGCAATAGTGTGAAGGATTGAGGTAAAATCGCGCAGACGTCCCGCTTATCTTTGCGAAAAATGATAATCAGGATATTATGCAACGATTCATTCTTTCCCTCCTTCTGGGGCTCCTGACCGTCACCGGTTTTGCACAGAAAATCAAGGTGACCGGAATCGTCAAGGATGCTGCCACCGGAGAGTCGGCCATCGGCGCCGGCGTCCTAATCAAGGGCACGAACGAGGGCACGGTTACATCCGTGGACGGAGAGTTCTCCCTTATGGCTGCACCCGGCCAGGAGATTGTCGTCTCCCTGCTTGGCTATGACGATTATACCTTCAAGGTCAGCGGCCCGGGCCCCGTTTCCATCGGCCTGAGCACTTCGTCTGAGTTCCTCAACGACGCCATCGTGGTCGGTTACGGCAGCGTGAAGCGCGCCAATCTGACCGGCGCCGTGGACCAGGTGTCCTCGGAGGTCTTCGAGGGACGTCCTTCCTCCAATGCCACCCAGATGCTGGTGGGCGCCATCCCGAACCTGAACATCACGCTGACCGACGGTAAGCCCAGCCGCAGCGCGGACTTCAACATCCGCGGTACGACCTCCGTGGGCGGCGGCGGAAGCGCACTGGTGCTCATCGACGGAGTGGAAGGCGATCCCGCCCTGCTCAATCCGGATGATATCGAGAGCGTTTCGGTCCTGAAGGATGCGGCATCGGCCTCCATCTACGGTTCTCGGGCGACCTTCGGCGTGGTGCTCATCACCACGAAGGATGCTGCGAAGGAAGCGGGCAAGTTCAATTTCAGCTACAACGGCAACTATTCCATCCTGAAGCCCTGCAACCTGCCGAATATCGTGGATGACGGTTATGTCTATGCGAGTCTGTTCAGGGATGCCTACTACAATTATTATGGCATTATGCCTTCCAGCATCAATTCCAGTATGGAATTCTCCCAGGCGTGGCTGGACGAGTTCCTCCGCCGCAAGCAGAAAGGCATCAAGGAGGAAGTAGCCATCGACGAGAGCGGCCACTATGTCTATTACGGCAATACGAATTATTACGATGTCGTCTATAAGCCCTTCACCTTCGCGCAGACGCACAACCTGTCCACCAGCGGAACTACCGGGAAAATTGACTACTACCTTTCCGGGCGTATCTATAAGTACGACGGTATCATCAATTTCAATCCGGACGAGTATTTCACGACCTCGCTGAGAGCCAAGGTAACGGCCCGGCCGACCTCCTGGCTGAAGATTTGGGAAAATATTTCTTTCAACTACGAAAAGAACCATATCCCGTCCAACCATAACCAGAACAATGTCGGACTTTTCCTCCGCACCATCCAGGACGAGGGTCACGTCTGTTCCGTCATCTACAATCCCGACGGGACTTACACGAAGAGTGCCGCTATGACCGTCGGAGGCCTGATTGACGGGAACTGCTTCACGGACAAGGTTCGCAACGAGATGACCTCCACGACCGGGCTGCGCGCGGAATTCTTCGACCACAGCCTCAGGCTGAACGCAGACTTCACCTACAGGGCCTCCTGGTATGACAATATGAAGAAGAATGCGATGGTGTCCTACAGCGAGGCGCCGGGAGAGATCAGCTGGATCGGCACGCCGGGTGCCAACGACTTTGTCCAGGAAACCTGGTACCGCTCCGGATACATCGCCACGAACATCTATGCCGAGTACGCCAAGGTATGGAAGGACCGCCACGACTTCAAGGCCCTCGTCGGTTTCAACTGGGAGCGTTCCACGGGCAAGATCGTGGAAGTGCTCCGCTACGGCCTGATTTCCAGTGACGTCCAGTCCATCAATATGGCGATGGGCGACAACTTCTCCCTCTACTCCTACGAAAGCCGCTGGCGGACGGCAGGCTTCTTTGCCCGTCTCAATTATGCTTACGATGAGCGTTACCTCATCGAACTGAACGGCCGTTACGACGGTTCCTCCAAGTTCCCGACCAACCAGCAGTGGGGTTTCTTCCCTTCCGTATCGGCTGCCTGGCGCGTCTCCAAGGAACATTGGTGGAAAGTCAACCCGATCAGCGTATCGAATATGAAAGTGCGCTTCTCCTGGGGAGAACTCGGCAACGGTAACGTATCACCCTTCTCCTATGTGGAGAAATTCGGCTTCAGCAACCTCAGCAACATCATCGACGGCGAAGGAAAACGGCGCATCACTTCCATTCCCGGACAGATTCCGGACGGCCTGACCTGGGAAACATCCCGCACCCTCGACGGCGGTATCGACATCGGCTTCTACAAGGGGAAAATCAACCTGACTGCAGATTATTACGAGCGCAACACGCTGAATATGTATACGGTAGGCCCCAGTCTTCCGGACACCTACGGCGCCAGTGCTCCCAAGGGCAATTATGCTGACCTGATTACCCGGGGCTTCGAGGTTTCCGCCAGTTACGACGATTCCTTCCGCGTCGGCGGGCACGACCTCAACCTGGGGTTCAAGGCTACCCTGGCTGACAACCGCACCTTCATTACGCGCTACAACAACCCGACCAAGGCCTTGAGCGACTACTATGAAGGACAGGAAGTCGGGGAAATCTGGGGGTTCCAGTTCGGCGGTTTCTTTGAGAGCCAGGAGCAGATTGACAATTTCTACGGGCCGGGCGATCCCTACGTAAACCGCATTATCCAGATCAACAACGGATACGTATCCAAGCCCGGTGACGTCATCTTGAAAGACAACAACGGCAACCACCTGATTGACAAGGGGGCCGAAACGGCCGATGATCCGGGCGATATGGTGCGCGTCGGGAACAAGCATCCCCGTTTCCACTATTCTTTCTCCGCCAATCTGGAATGGAACGGCATCTATATCTCCGCTATGTTCCGGGGCATCGGCAAGCAGGACTGGTACCCCAGCGGCGAATCCGTCATCTGGGGTCAGTATCACCGGCCTTACGGCCACGCGCTGGCCTGGACGGTCAACAATGCCTGGACCCCGGAGAACCCGAATTCCTACCTGCCCAAGTACAGCGGATACTACCGCATTTTCTTCTCTGGCCAGCATAAGGTGGACAAGTACGTCATGAACGCGGCCTTCTGCCGGCTCCAGAACCTCCAGATTGGCTGGAATCTGCCGCAGAAGTGGGTCAAACGAATCGGCCTGAACGGGCTGGGCATCTACTTCTCGGGTGAAAACCTCTATACCTGGTCCCCGATTTACAACCTGACCACGGATATCGACATCGTCACCGCCACCCAGGGTTCCGACAAGGACTTCGGTGTCTCGACCGGCAACAACTACGGCGACGGTAACAGCCTTCCGTCCCTGCGGACATTCAGCTTCGGTTTAACCATCAAAATCTGACAGATATGAAAAAGTACAGATATCTTATGATTGCGGCGCTGGGCGCCCTCTGCATAACCTCCTGTTCTCTGGAAGAGGAGATGGTGACGCAGGGCAGCAAAGACCTCATCTTCGGTTCCACCCAGGGACTGGAGGCCTACTCGCTGTCCTTTTACCAGCAACTTCCCTCGCTGAGCGAACTCAGCGCTGCGGAATCGACCTCGGACTACGGCGTGGGGAAGAACGTCAGTGAATTCTACACGAACGCATACAGCGCGGAGACCAGCACCTCCTGGGGCTGGGGAGACCTGCGCAAGGTCAATTATTTCATCGACGGGCTCCATAGCAAGGAGTGCACCGTTCCCGAGACGGACAAGGAGCACTACGAAGGGCTTGCCCGCTGGTTCAGGGCCTATTTCTACTACAACAAGCTTTTCAAATATGGCGGCGTTCCCTGGTTCGACCACTGCCTGAAGAACGACGAACTGGACGAGATGTACAAGAACCGCGATTCGCGCGATGTGATTATCAGCCACATCATCGACGACCTGGATTATGCGATTCAACACATCCAGACCACTTCCTCCATCGGCAATACACGCATCTCCAAAAATGCCGCACTGGCGCTGAAGTGCCGCGCCTGCCTCTGGGAAGCCTCCTGGCGGAAATATCACGGCATCGGGACGACGGAGTGGTCGGCCAACCGCCTGTACCGCGAGGCCATCGGGGCCGCCGAGACCATCATGAACGATTCTTCAGTGGAATTGAACACCGAGGTCTGCGCTGACTCCTATATGACGAACAACCCTTCCCTGGGTGCATACAGAAGTGTCTTCTATTCCAAGAATATCCTCACTAACGAGGTGATTCTGGGCGTACAGGCCTCCCTGCTGGACCTCGTTACCGGCGACGCCAACTATTATTGGAACTCAGCTACATACGGCGACTGCCGCTGCATCTCCAGGGCCTTCATCCACACCTATCTCTGCACGGACGGAACGCGCTTCACGGACAAGAGCAACTATTCGGCCATCAACTTCATCAACGAGTTTACCGGACGCGATGCCCGCCTTGCCCAGACCGTCAAGGGGCCCAAATATGAGATTGCCGGCGGAGGCTGGAGGGACCGTCGTCCGAACATCGTGGACGGCGTGGCCATTACCGGCTATCAGCCCATCAAGTTCGTGGAAGATACGACGACGAAGAACGGTTCCAGCAAGAACGAGAACAGCCTCCCCGTCTTCCGCTACGCCGAAGTGTTGCTGAACTACGCCGAGGCCAAGGCGGAACTGGGAGAGATTACCGATTCCGACTGGGCTAACACCATCGGTGCGCTGCGCCTGCGGGCCGGCTTCCAGAACAAAGCCGGCGTCACCTCTTCGCTGCCCACGTCCGTGGACCCCTATCTCCAGAGCGTGTTCTATCCGGACATCAACAATCCCGTCATCCTGGAAATCCGCCGCGAGCGGGCCATCGAGCTTTGCTACGAGGGCTTCCGTGCCGATGACCTCAAGCGCTGGAAAGAGGGCAAGAACTTTGAGCGCGTGCCCTGGACCGGTATCCACGTACCTTACCTCGACGCACAGTTCAAAGTGAACGACGACGATACCAATGACTTCTATGTCACCTATAAAGACTATGTCGATGTTCCGTCCTACGCGCAGAACAAGTATGTCCAACTTTTCCCGGAAGACTCCGCCGAACAGGGCCTGCGCATAGACGAGAACCCCGGCGGCGGCTATGACCTCCGCTACGAAGTGGTCGTAAAACGCAAATGGCACGATGACGACCGCCAGTATCTCTATCCTATCCCGGCTGCCGTCATCCGCGAATACAACAACCGCGGTTACAAACTGGATCAGAACCCCGGATGGTAAACCCTAAAGAAAACGAGCGATGAAAACACTGAAACACACCGCATTATTGATTTCTCTCCTACTGCTGCTTCCCGCCTGCTACCAGAACCAGCAGTTGGATTACAGCAAATGGTACACGGTAGAGGCGGAAGACGATCCCGTTCCCACTGAGGATATCAAGGGTCTGATGATCATGTCCTCCAACGTGCGCTTCTATTCCGCACGCTACAAGAAGGACAATCCGGACACCGGAGACCGTGACTGGGAAGTGCGTAAGAAAGGCTATTTCCAGATGGTGAATACCATGCAACCCATGGTGATGGGCCTTCAGGAAGCCGAAATGAACCAGGTGACCGACATTATTTCCAACTGTAACGGATATGCTTATATCGGGGTTGGCCGCAACGACGGTGCGATGAGTGGAGAATCCACCTCTATCGTTTACAAAACCAACGAGATTGAAGTGGAAACCTGGGGAACCGTCTGGCTTTCCAACACGCCCGACACCCCGGGGAGTTATTTCCCGGAAATGACTGACAGGCAGCCGCGTACGGCAACCTGGGCCATCCTTCTGGAAAAGGAGCACGAGCGCAGGTTCTTCTATATCAACGGCCATACCAGTCTGGTGGAAGCGTCCCAGCCAAAGGAAGTCCAGGTTATCCTGAACACCGTCACCGAAAAATGCCCGGCCGGACTTCCGGTGGTCCTTTCCGGTGACTGGAACGTGGAGGAGACGAATCCAATTATGGCGCCCGTCCTGGCCAAGTATGCCAGTGCAAGGCAGACAGCCGAAGCGACGGACAACATCATCACCTATCACTGGTGGGGATCCCAGAGCGTCATCAGTGAAAACAAGCACCTGGACCACATCTTCTCCGACGGTTTTGAGAAATGCCTCCGCTTCCGCACCCTGAATATGAAGTGGAAAGGCCTGTGGATTTCCGACCACAATCCGGTCTATGCCATCTACCGCTTCAAGGAGGGATCCGCCGACAAGCCCAAACCTGTCGCTGATTTCGAAATTCCGGCAACCCCGCTGATGGACGAAATTCTGAAATTCACGGACAAGTCGACGGCTGAAGACGGTATCGAAATGTGGAACTGGAACATCGGCGGCATCGTTTCGACGGAACAGAACCCGGAAGTGATTTTCAACACCTACGGAGATGATATTCCCGTCAGCCTGACCGTTACCGACCACTACGGACAGAAAGCGACGGCCACCAAGACCTTCTCCGTCGCCCGCTCCGAGGGGCACGACCTCACCATCGAATGGAGGGTGCTCTATGACGATACGGTTGACGGCAAGGGCTCTGCCGTGGCAGACTGGACCGCACCGGCCGTTACGCCGGACGGAAGCAAGATCTATGTCGCTTCCTCGGGCTACAACATCGTCGGCTTCAATCCTGACGGAAGCACTTTCGGCAGTTACGATATCGGACGCCGTGAACCTTACATTACCGATCGCGACATACAGACCCCGACGCCGTCCATCGACGCCCAGGGCAATGTTTACATTCCCGTGCAGTATTACTACAACTCGGAAGGCCACGGCGGCGTATACTCCCTGCGGGGAGACCTGTCCGGAGAGAACTGGTATCACGATACCGGCAACTCCTCGCAATTCCGGAACACGATTCCGGCCATCATCGGCGACTACGTTGCCGTTCCGATGACCAACAGCGGCAACGACCTGACGTCGAATATGGCTGTCTTCAGGCGTTCCAACGGAGACCTGGTCCAATGCCTCCAGTGCGACAAGGGTTCCTGGGGCGGGGTTGCCATCGGCTACAACGGGGAACTCATTTACGGAACGGCCCGCGGCGGCACCCGCCAGGGACGTGAACCCGGCAACGAGACCGGCGGCGGCTACCATATCTCCCCCGTTGACGGGAGCATCGGCCACTGGAAGACGAACGGGAATACGGACAGCGACCGTAAGACCAACCTTCTGGGTATGCGTCATTCCGACGGGAACGGCTACCTGACCAAGGCCTTCCAGCCTGCCGTGGGAACCAACCACTGTGTCTATGTCTGTTCCACCAGTGACAACGAGAATCTGATTTGCGCCAAATTCAACGTGGACAATTATGTACTCGGCTCGACGCCTACCCCGCTCTGGAAAGTAGAACTGGAATCCCATTCCGATGCGGGCGTGATGGGGCTCGGCTGTGTGCTGGATCCGGAAGGAAATGCTTATTTCCGTGCAGCGGAGAAAGTGTTCCGCCTGAACAACAGGAACGGAGAAGTAGGCTGGGTCGTGACTACGGAAGGCAACTACAACACCGGTGTCCCGGCCATCGATTCTATGGGCTATCTCTATGTCGTGGATTATGGCGGAAACAAACTGCTGAAACTCTCATCCGCAGACGGAAAGCTGATATCTTCCGTGGAACTGGACAATCCCAGGACCAGCCCCACCATCGACGCTAACGGCAATATTTACGTAACCGGCAGTTGCGAGTCCGGAGCGGTGCTATACAAGATCACCTGCCCCAAGACGACGGCACCTGGTTCCAACTGGTCGCAGCTGGGCGGCAATCCCCAGAAAACCTGCACCCCTCCCGGATTTAATCTTTAGCACTTATGAAAATGAAATACTTACAGCCAGACCTGAGAACCTGGCAAGGATATGGATGCGGACGGCCGCTCTGCTCCAGCGTGAATGGGGAATTACCCGAACTTCACGAAAAGGGCGACCTGGACGATATGGATTGGACGTATAATTAATCTTTGATGCGTGTATGAAAAAGTTCTATTTCCATCTATGCGTCCTGCTGGGTCTGTCTCCCCTGTCCGCCTGTGTACAGGAAATGACACTCCCCTCTGAAGAAGTCACTTACTTCGAAGCTTCCCTCTTTACTCCGGATGACGAGAGCGCTAAAACCGTATTGGGAGAAAAGGGAGAGCATACGGCGGGTTATTATCCGAACTACTGGGCGGCAGGCGACGCCATCTCGGTGAACGGCCTCAAGTCGGCTTCCCTTGCCGGCGATTCTCCCTTCGTGGGAACGAAAATCGCCCGTTTCCAACTGACCGGCAGCCTCAGCACACCCTACCACTGTGCCTATCCGGCTTCAGCCATCTCCTCTTACAGCAACGGCAGCGCGAACGTCACGCTGCCTGCCACGCAGACGCTGTCCACCTCGTCCTATGACGCATCGGCCTTCATCATGCTGAGCAAGGGCAGCAATTACACCCTGTCTTTCTCTCCTGCAGTCAGCCTGATCAGACTGACCGTCCCGGGCCCTTACGATGCCCGCCTCTCCTCCGTAATGTTCGAGAGTCTGGGAGGCGCCAAGGTGAGCGGACGCTTCACCACCGACTTCAGTGGTATCAGCGGTACCGGCAGCGCTACCTCCCGGGTCGTTGGCTACGCCCCCGGCGACGGAATTGAATTCGGCAACGGCGTATATCTGGTCATCCCGGCCCAGACCTATAGCGGCGGCATGAAATTCACCGTCCGAGCCACGGACGGGAAGCAGATGGTCTTCCAGACCGGAAGTACACTCGAAGCCAAGCCGGGAAGGGTCTATAAACTGACCTCGCAGCAGTTTACGCCGCAGGCGGAAACCCTCCCCGACGGCTTGTTCATCATGTCTTCCAACGTCCGCTTTGCATCGGCCCGCGACAAGAGCACCAATCCGGATACCGGAGACCGCGACTGGACCAACCGCAAAAGCGCCTACTATGCGATGGTCAATTTCTACCGGCCGGCGGTCATCGGACTGCAGGAAGCGGAGAAGGAGCAGGTAAAGGACATCAAGAACAATTGCAGCGGCTACGGCTACTACGGCCTTGGCCGCAAGAACGGCAAGGACATCCTTGCCGATGACAGCTACTGGGGCCTGGTTCCGGGCACGCAGGCCGGAGAGGAGTCCTCCACCATCCTTTACCGGACCGATCTGATTACCCTGGGCAGCCACGGGACGTTCTGGCATTCCAACTCGCCCAACACGGCCGGCAGTTATTTCCCTGCGATGACGGACCATGTCCCCCAGACATCCACCTGGGCCATCCTGACGTACAAACCCACAAACACGCAATTCTTCTTCCTGAATACGCATCTGAGCCTGTATGACTCGAGACCCGATGAAATTCAGCTCATCCTGAACTCCGTCGCCAGTAAGAATACCGGTAATCTTCCCGTAGTCATGACCGGCGACTGGAACCTGCAGGAAGGGGATTCGTGGTTGAATCCCATAGAAAATGCCTATTCCAATGCCCGCCACAGAGCCCAGAAATCGGATTTCTATGGAACCTACCACTGGTGGGGAACAGAGAGCAAGGTCATCGACCATATTTACTATAAAGGATTCGGCGACTGTCTGATGTATCATACCGACAATAGGAAATGGAACAATAAGTACGTATCGGACCACTATGCAATCTTCACCATCTTTGATCCCACCAGCACCACGCAATCCATTCCTACAGCAGAATTCGACATCCCGGACGATGTGCAGATTGATGAACCCTGCAGCTTTACCGACCGTTCCTACTCTCCCGCCGGCATCGCCTATTGGGAATGGAACATAGACGGCATCCGCTCCAGCGAGCAGAATCCGGTGGCTACCTTCCGGAGCGTGAAGGACCAGGCTGAGGTCCGGCTGACCGTAGTGGACAACAACGGACAAAGTGCAACGATAACCAAACTTGTAAACGTCCAGAGTTCTGACGACCACGCGCTCACAGCGGCCTGGAGCCGTGTCTACGACAGCAGCACGGACGCTACCGCCTACTGGACGTCGCCTGCCGTCAATGCTGCCGGCGACCGGATTTACGTTTCTTCCTCCGGCTATCACCTGGTGGCTTACAACGCTTCCGGCACGCAGCAGGGCAGCTTCGATATCGGCCAGTACGGCGCAGCCATCAGCGGAAGCAAGAACTGCCAGACCTGTACCCCGTCCGTCGACGTGGAAGGGAATATCTACATCCCGGTGCAGTATTCCACGAACGCCGGCGGAAACGGAGGCCTATTCTGCATCAAACCCGATATGACTCAGAAGTGGTATGTGGCCACAGGCGAGAATTCGATCTACCGCACGCACATTCCTGCCATATTCGGCAGCTATGTGAGCGTCATCACGCGCAATGTGGACGGCAGCCTGTTCGATTCGAACATGATTATCCTGAACCGTAGCAACGGCAGCCTCTACCAGACGCTTGGATGCGACAAGGGCTCCTACGGCGGCATGGCCGTAAGCGCCGACGGGAAACTGGTCTTCGGCTCCGCCCGCGGCGGCGCATCCAGCGGTACAGCGGCCGGCACCGAAACCAGCGGCGGCTTCAAGGTCGGTGTATTTGACAGTACGCTCGATGCCTGGAAAACCTCCGCCAATACCGACGCCGGACGCGCCTTGAACCTATTGGGCATGACGCATACCGACGGAAACGGTTACCTGACCAAGGGCTTCCAGCCTGCGATTTCCTCCGTTGACGGCAGCGTGTATGTCTGCGCCACGACGACCAACGAAAATATGATCGTCGCCCGCTACCGGCTTGACAACTACATCTACGGCTCCGCCGCCACCTGCCTCTGGAAGGTGGAAGTGGAAGCAGCGGCCAACAACTTCGGCCTGGGTTGCGTCCTGGACGATGACGGCAACGCCTATGTACGGGCAGCCGACAAGGTATTCAAGCTCAATGCACTCGACGGGGCGCTGGCCTGGGAGCGGACAACCGGCACCGGCAACTGCGGTGTCCCTGCCATCGATAACCTGGGTTATGTGTATGTTACGGACAGCGGGAAACGGCGTATATTGAAGCTCTCCCCGCAGGACGGGTCGTTGATTTCTCAGTACCTTTTTGAGACCTCACAACCCCGAACCAGCCCGACCATCGACTATAATGGTAACATCTATGTGACCTGCACCTCCATCAATGACGAAGGTGCGATGCTCTACAAGATTACCTGTCCCAAGACCACCGGGCCCGGCGCCAACTGGTCGCAGTTGGGCGGGGGTCCGCAGAAGAACTGCCGTGTACCCAGCCCCGTTGAGATTTATGGCGGCACCGGTTCTCACGAGCAGTATAATAGCATCACTCTGTTTTGATGAAAAGATTCAGCATAGTATTGGGATTTCTTCTGCTGGCAGCCCTTGTCGCAAGGGCTGCCACGGCAGAGGAAATCGTTTTGAGGGAAGCGCGTTTCCACCTGGGAGATGCCCCGGAAGGCTGGATGGCCCCCGGTTTTGACGACAGTGATTGGCAGACAATGGCCATCCCCTTCAAATGGGAAGGGGCCGGGATGTATGCCCAGTACCGGATTTCATTCCAGCTTCCCAAGGGCTTTGTGCGTAATGCCGCCTACAAGGGAACCGTCCTCTTCGACCTGGCCTATATCGACGATTGCGACGAAGCGTTCCTGAACGGGAAACGCATCGGCAAGAGCGGTCTGATGCCGCTGGACGGGAAGCCCCAGTCGGCCTGGGACAAACACCGCATCTATAAGGCGGATGCCCGTGAACTCCGGGAAGGAGAAAACCTGCTGACCCTGCTGGTCTGGAACCGCCGCACGCGCGGAGGAATCTACGGAGGTCCCCTGCGTATCCGGATGGCAAGACTGGAAGACCTGGTCAGCATCAGTTGCTCCGACGACGGCAATGCGGACCACTGCAAGATCAGCATCTCCTCGGACATTTCCTTCAAGGGGACGGTGATGGTGGACGCTTTCTCACAAAATGTATCCGTCACCCCGGAGAAGCCCTTTGAGCGGGAAATCAGTTATACCGGGGTCGAACCCGTACAAATCAGCGTCAGCATCAAGGACAGGCGCAGCGGACAGACTGTCCAGCGCAAGTTCATTCCGAAGTACTGCCTTACGCCCCCGGCGCCGGCAGTACCGAGGTATAACGGACCCGCCGTTCTCGGCGCACGCCCCGGCTCCCCCATCTATTTCCGGCTGCCGTTCTCCGGGCTCCGGCCCATGCAGTTCAGCGCGACGGGATTACCTTCCGGACTGGCGCTGGATGCCGAAAGCGGCATCGTCAGCGGCTCAGTGAGCGAAGCCGGCGACTATCGTATCGAATGGGAAGCCGGCAATGCGGAGGGCATCGGCAAAGGCAGTCTGCTCCTGAAAGTGGGCTATACCCTCGCCCTCACACCCCCGATGGGCTGGAACAGCTGGAATTGCTGGGGACTGGACATCTCGCAGGAGAAGGTCACGGCCTCCGCGCAAGCCCTGCTGGACAGCGGACTGGCGGACTACGGCTATTGCTATGTCAATATCGATGATGCCTGGCAGGCTGCAACGCGCGACAGCGACGGCACGCTGCTTCCGAATGAAAACTTCCCGGACATCGCTGCGCTCGGGGCCTGGCTGCACAGCCAGGGACTGCGGCTGGGCATCTATTCTTCGCCCGGTGCGCGTACCTGCGGCGGCTATCTGGGATCTTTGGGTTTTGAAGAAAAGGATGCCCAAACCTGGAACGAATGGGGCGTGGATTATCTGAAATATGACCTCTGTGGCTACAGGGCCATTCTCGATGCACTCCCCTGCGTCCTGCAGGCGGACCATATCCGGCCCTACCTCAAGATGGAAGAATACCTGAGAAACCAGCCCCGGGATATCGTTTACTCCCTCTGCCAGTATGGACTGGGAGAAGTATGGACCTGGGGAAAGCTGGTGGACGGCAATCTCTGGCGGACCACGGGAGATATTACCGATACCTGGGAATCCGTACGCCGCATCGGCTTCAACAGCCAGCGTAAACTGTCGGCCTATGCCGGACCGGGTCACTGGAACGACCCCGATATGCTGGTTGTCGGCAAGGTGGGCTGGGGAGAAGGGCTGCGCGACAGCCGCCTCAGCGCTGATGAGCAATACGCCCACATTTCGCTCTGGGCCCTGCTCTCCGCCCCGCTGATGATCGGTTGCGACCTCTCTTCCCTGGACAAGTTTACCCTGAACCTGCTCTGTAACAACGAGGTGATCGCAGTAGACCAGGATCCGCTGGGGAAACAGGGTACCTGCCTGTATGAGGAAGAAGGCCTGGAGATCTGGGGCAAACCCCTTGCAGATGGTTCCATTGCCGCCGGTATCTTCAATTCGGGAGAGAATCCCGTCATCCTCCGTCCGGCCACATACCTCAAGAAAGCCGGATGGGCTGTCGAGGGCCCCTGCCGGGACCTTTGGAGACAGCGGGAATGTCCCAAAGAAACGGGCATTCCTCCGCACGGCGTCCTTTTCTTGAAATTTAACGCGAAACAACAATGAAAAAAATATGGCTCCCCATACTGGGCGGAGCGCTGATGCTCCTCCCCGCGCAGGGCGTTGCCCAGGAAATCCAACCGGACATCACATCGGTAAAGCTGAGTGTGACGGTGGATCCGACATCCATCAAGGGCCCCATCAAACCGATGAACGCCGTCAACAACGGACCGGATATCGACGACGAACGGCAAATGAAGGATTTCCGGATTCTCCAGATTCCTTTCAGCCGCACGCACGATGCTAACGAAGGTTACTACGGAAAGCGCCTGGTGGACATCAGCGCCGTATTTCCCGATTTCAGCAAGGACCCCGACAAGGCCTGCAACTATGATTTCCGGGAAACGGACGCCTATATCCGGACGCTCATCAATTCCGGCAGCGAGCCCTTTTACCGGCTCGGTCAGACCATCGAAAACCAGACCGCCGCAAAATACGACATCTATCCCCCGAAGGATTATAAGAAATGGGCACGAATCTGCGAACACATCATCCGCCATTATAATGAAGGATGGGCAGATGGCTTCCATTACAATATCCGCTACTGGGAAATCTGGAACGAGGCCGACCTGGACCAGAGTTCCGGACGCTGGCAGACCGAACCCCGCACCTGGGGCGGCCCCATCGAAGAATTCCACAAGATGTACGCCGTCGCGGCCAAGCACCTCAAGGCCTGCTTCCCCGGCCTGAAAATCGGCGGCCCTTCCTATTGCCGCATCCAGGGAACGAAAACCTATTTCCCTCAGTTCTTCGCCTTTATGAAAGAGAACGATGTCCCCATTGATTTCATTTCCTGGCACAAATACGGCGCCGAACCTTCAGTGTTCCTGATGGAGTCGGAACTCATCCGGGGATGGATGAAGGAGTACGGCTACGCTGATGCCGAACTCATTCTCAACGAATGGAATTACCGCCGGTTCAAGTCCCCAGGAGGTGACAGCACCAACGAACGCTACAACAACATCCACCGCCGCTCCATCAAGGGAGCAGCCTTTGCAGGCGCCGTCATGTCGGTGATGCAGGATGCCCCGGTGGATATGCTGATGTATTACGATTTCCGCCCCTGCACATCCTATTGCGGGTTCTATGACTACCAGACCCGGCAGCACATGCCCGTCTATTATACTTTCTACGCCTGGAGCAAACTTCGCGGCGATGAATGTGCCTGCCAGGTCGAAGGCGGGGCTGCGGATGTTTATGCCATAGCCTCCACGCAGGAAGGGAAAACCGTCCTGATGCTTACCCGCTATGACGGGGACAACAACGCCTGCAACCTGGCCAAACTTACCATCTCCCTCAAGGGCGGACGCATAGGCCAGGGCTGCTATCATCTGACCGACGACGAACACCTTTATACGGAAATCCCTTTCTTCCCTTCGGAAGACGGAACGGTACAAATCGAAATGAAGAACAATGCCATTGCGGTGTTGGAATTGTAGAAAATGAAACGGCTTCTTTTGATTTTCATCTTTGCCGCCCTGTGCGGAGCCTGCAAGGAAACCCTGCCTGATTTTCCCGAAGTGGGAGAACCTTATGCCGTGACGAGCGGCCCGCACGACCATTTCCTGGCCAATTATTTCGGGCTCAATGCCTGGAGTCCGGACGGGCGCTACCTGGCCGTCCTGGAGACGGATGTCAACGGCCGTCTGGCCGTAGAAGGCGAAGAGGCCACCATCGCCCTGGTAGACCTCAAGGACGGGAACAAACTCATTCCCATCGCAAAGACCCCCTGCTGGAACTTCCAGGAAGCCACGATGTTCCACTGGCTGCCCTGGGAAGACGGGGCCTGCATCTACAATGACTGCCGATACGGAAAGTTCGTTTCTGTCATCTATAATTGGAAGACCGGTGCGGAACGGGTCATCCCCTATCCCGTCAGTGCAGTCTCCGCGGACGGCCTGCAGGCCGTTTCGATCAACTATGCCCGCCTGCGTCTCTGCCGGCCCGATTACGGTTATGCCGGAAGCGGACAGGATCCGCTGCGCGAGCAGGTTTGGCCGGAAAACGACGGACTCTATCTGGTGAACCTGCGCACCGGGGAAGGGCGGCTGATCCTTTCAATCAAGGACGCGCAGCCCCTGATGCCCGCCATCAACGGGCCTGACGGATTCGCCTACTTCTGCCACACCGTCTTCAGCAAGAACGCCAAGAAAATCTTTTTCCTGGCCCGGACCGTGGAAGACCTGGACAAGCAGGTTGCACAGTTCGGCATCGTCAGGGTCTGGGATACGGCTTCGTTCACCATCGATACGGATGGCGGCAATCTGCGGCGCTGCTTCCCCGATGGCTGGAGAGGCTCCCACTTCAACTGGCTGGACGACGAGACCCTGACCGTGACGGCTCGATGGGATGGCGGAGGATGCTGGTCCCATACGGTATTCAAAGTAGGTGACGAGGCCAATGTCCGCCACCTGGCACCCGGCATCATGGACTGGGACGGGCACTGCATCTTCTCCCCCGACGGGAAATTCATCTCCTCCGAGGGCTACTGGAACAAGGATGGCTACCGCAGTTGGGTGCTGCTGCGCCTGGAAGACGAGGCCCTCATCTCCCTGGGACGCTTTTACGTTCCGGACGATTACAAGGAACAATATTCCCGCTGCGACCTGCACGCCCGCTGGCGTCCCGACGGCAGCCAACTGGCTTTCAATTCCGTGCATGAGGGCAGCCGACAGGTCTATCTGCGGGATGTAAAATGGAAATGAGAAAACGACTGACCCTAATTGCACTGCTGCTGGGGACCCTGCTTCCCGCACAGGCTTTCACGCTGACGGAAGGAAGGGAATGCCTTTCTCTCGGCGGTCCCTGGCATTATATCGTCGATCCGATGGATACCGGCATCTACAAATATCAGATGCAGCTCCAGAAGCCTACGAAGCGTTATTTTGCCGACCGCCACTTCTATCAGGACAAGACCCGGCTCATCGAATACGATTTTGACAAGGCGCCGACGCTCCAGGTGCCCGGCGACTGGAACAGCCAGTCCGAGAGGCTCTATTTCTACGAAGGCAGCCTGTGGTACCGCCGGACAATCGACTTCCGGCCTGTGCCGGGAAAGCGCTGTTTCCTCTACTTCGGGGCCGTCAACTACAAGTGCATGGTAGGGCTGAACAACACCATCCTGGGCACGCATAAGGGCGGATTTACGCCTTTCTGGTTTGAGGTGACCGATGTCCTGAAGGAAGGCGAAAACAGTCTGATTCTCTGGGTGAACAATACCCGCGGGACAGATGAAGTGCCCACGCTCAACTTTGACTGGTGGAACTACGGCGGCATTACACGCGAGCCGTTGCTGGTCAGCGTCCCCCAGACCTTTATCCGCGACTATCGCGTGCGCTTCGACGGATCCGAAATCGCCGTTTCCGTCTTTCTTGACGGCGGCAGCGGAAGCGTTACGCTGGAAATTCCCGAACTGGGGCTCAGGAAGAAAGCCTGCGGCGGAAAAGACGGCGTGGCTGAATTCCGTTTCAAGGCTTCCCCGGAGCGCTGGTCTCCGGAGCATCCGAGGCTGTACGACATTCATCTCCGCTGCGGCGATGATGCGCTCAAAGACCGCATCGGCTTCCGGACTGTGCGGGCGGAGGGTGAGCAGATTCTGCTCAACGACAAGCCCGTATTCCTTCGGGGTGTCGCCGTGCACGATGAGACCGTCAGCCCTAATCCCGGCCGCTGTCGCAACGAAGAGGAAGTACGTGCCCTGCTGGAGCTGGCGAAGGACCTGGGCTGCAACTTCCTCCGACTGGCACACTATCCGCACAGCGAGCAGATGGTACGCCTGGCCGAAGAGATGGGCTTCCTGCTTTGGGAGGAAATCCCCTGCTACTGGAATATCAACTGGGCTTCAGAGGAGACCTATGCCAATGCCGAGAACCAGCTTGTGGAGATGATTACGCGTGATTACAACCGCGCCGCCACCATCATCTGGTCCGTCGCCAACGAAACGCCGCTTACTTCCGAGCGGATGTCCTTCCTGAGCAAACTCATCGACAAGACCAGGGAGATGGATCCCACGCGGCTGGTGAGCGCCGCCATCCAGAAGGAAAAACCGGACCTCTACCATCCGGTCATCGCGGATGAACTCGCCAAGCTGACCGACCTCGTCAGTTTCAACCAGTATATCGGCTGGTACGACGGAAAACCCGCCGACTGCGACTCTGTCCGATGGACCGTTCCCTCCGGGAAACCCGTCGTCATCAGCGAATTCGGCGGCGGTGCGCTCTATGGGAATCACGGCAGCGAAGCGGAACTGTTCACGGAAGAATACCTCGCTGAGGTGTACCGCAAGCAATTGCCGATGATTATGGGGATCCCGGGAATCAGCGGGATGAGTCCCTGGTGCCTGAAAGATTTCCGCTCCCCAAAGCGGCCGCTGACCGGCATCCAGGACGACTTCAACCGCAAAGGGCTGGTCGACGAGCAGGGACGCCGCAAGATGGCGTTCTTCGTGATGCAGGATTTCTACCGCGCCAAAGCGGCAGGCCTTTCTCAATAAGAAAGTCTGAAAAGTACGGGATAGTGGTCCGAGATGAACTTCACCTCGGGATCATAGACCTTGGTGTCCACCAGATAGGCTTCGGGCTTACCCGCCGTGTAAAAGATATAGTCGATCAGGGCTGCTGACTTGGACTTCCCAAAGGAATGGAAGGTCTTCAGGCTGGTCGATTCCGTTTCCGGACAGGTCGTACGGGCATCATTGAAAATACCCAGGAGCGTCTGGATGGAGGATTCCTCCACGACGTTGTTCAAGTCCCCGACCAGGAAGACCGGAGTAGTGGACGTCCTGAAATCTTGGCGCCGGATTCCCGTAAGTTTCTCCATCTGCGTGAGCAGGATTTCCACTTCCTCATCCGGAAGTTTGGGATTTTCCTTTACCGACCAACTTATATGGGCCGAAAAGAACCATAACTTCTTGCCGGGACAGGCCTTTTCTTCCAGATGCGCCCAGGAGACGACAATCGGGCTGTGCTGTCCAAGATGAGTGGAGGCGGTCTGGGCAGGATCGTCGCTCAGATAGAAGCATCCGTGTCCCAGTTCGCGGAAACGGGCCTTGCGGTACATCAGTCCGACAGCCTCGTCGGAGCTGCGGACCATCGGGGCATCCCCGCTGTAACGTCCGGGACAGTAGATGGCCCAGTCTTTGCCGAAATCCTCCACCAGGTCCTTGAATTGGGTCCGGCGCACTTCCTGCAGGCCCACCAAATCCAGATCGTTCCGGGCATAGAAAGCCTTGACGGCACTTCTGCGTACGGGCCAGGGCTGACCGCCGAATTTGTAATCATAGTCCGGCCGGTTGTCGTCCAGGAAACGGACATTGAAGGTAGCGACAAGCAGTTTCTCAGCGGGACGGATTACCGTCCTGCCGCGGCGGATGGCATAAGGGTTACCGTTGATGAAGAGCGTGTAAGGCTTGTTGCTCTTGACGCGTACGACGCCCTTGTCATAGAGAATATCCGTTTTTATGGCACCGAAAGTGAGTTTCCGGATGCCGTGCCGGCAGCTCTGATGCAGATTCCAGCGGACCGTGGCCGAGGCGGCATCCACCTCGTAGAAGCCGAGCACGTTTTCGATGAAGAGGGAGATGGGGCCCAGGGCCGACCAGCCGCAGAAATCGCCCTTCACGGCCTTGACCGCACTGCCGCTGCCGGTTTTCTTGCTGGAGGGTTCGGGACGGCTGGGATTGTAGCACTCCCAGATGGTATGCGGCTCATACTCCGCATAGGTCCGCCACATATGTTCCAGGATGGCCTCGGAAGTCGTGTTCGCCTCCTCGAAGAAGCCGTATTTTTCCAGCGCCTTGATGCCCATATAGGCGGTGGGCAGCCAGAGGGAGCCCCGCCAGTAATTGCCGTCGGGATCGAACTGCTCGTCGTCCCGGGCCACGGAAGTCCAGGGAACGGCGCCGCCGAGTTTGTCGTCCTTCAGGGCGAAATCGACCATGGCCTTCGCCTGTGCCTGGGAAGGGATTTCCGCCAGCATCGGCCAGAAGGAAGCCGGAGTGAGGATGTGCGTTTTGGACAGGTCGTCTTCGCGGATATCGTAATAGCAACCGTCCTCCGCATCCCAGTAATATTGGTTCACCTTGGCCTTCAGGTCCTCGTATCTGGCCCTGAACTCCTCTTCGGTAGCGCTGTCGCCGGCAACGCGCGCCAGCCTGGCGATGTACAGTGCGGACAGGGCCTGCTGGGAGATGGCATCGATCCAGAACATCGGCATGCCGCGCATGCGGGGCGTATTGTCCATTCCGCTCTGCCAGCGGTTCCAGTTGTAGCCTGTCCCCTTGTATTTGATGCGCACGCCGTCCCGGCTGATGGGGAAGGAGAACTGCGTATCGTGGTCTATCGTATTGAAGAAATCGAAATGTTTCTGCAGGAAGCGCTTTTCACAGAGCAGCTTGCGGATATGCGCCGTGTCGTCCGTAAACTTGAAATAATCGCTTTCCACCCAGGCGAAGAAGGGCGGGTTGTCCGGATGTTGGACGCTGATGGGAGAGCCGGCGTTCTCGTGGAGGGTGTAGTAGAAATTGTCCAGCGTCTGGATGCCGGGGAATTCCTTCGGGGCATATTTGCAGAACATCACCATGAATTCCGAATCCCAGATCCAGATGGCGTCGTCACGGAAACCCTCGTCCATATAGCGGGGCTGCACGAGTCCCGGCTGGTATTTGATATGGGCACGCGCCTGTTCCCAGGCGGTCCAGTACAGGTCTACATATTCAGGCTTCGCGTCAAAAACCGGCACAGGAATGTTCCGGGAGCCCGCATTCAGTGCCAGGCAGCCCAGAAAGGCGCTGAGGGCAAGGAAGATTTTTCTCATGACTTACAATTATAATCAATTTTGTTCGGGAAACTGTCAAACTATCCCGGAATTGATTGTCGTTATTCCGTAAAAAAATCCTATTTTTGTGAATACGAAAAACTAATCTACCTCTACCATGAACAAATCCAATATCGGCTTCCGCCTTATCGTGATGAATTTCCTGGAGTTCGCCGCCTGGGGCGCCTACCTTACCTCCATGGGCAGTTTCCTCGCAAGCGCCGGCTTCGGACCGCAGATCTGGCTTTTCTTTGCTACGCAGGGTTTCGTTTCGATTTTCATGCCCGCGCTGATGGGCATCATCGCCGATAAATGGATTCCCGCGCAGAAGGTGCTTTCGCTTTGCCAGGGCCTTGCCGGTATGGCGATGCTGGCTGCCGGCTGGTATGCGATGAACGCCGGCGCAGGCATCCAGTTCGGAATGTTCTATGCCCTCTATACGCTCAGCGTCGCTTTTTATATGCCCACGATCGCCATCTCCAACGCTGTGGCATACAATGCATTGGAGAAGGCCGGGAAGGATCCGGTCAAGGCGTTCCCGCCCATCCGCGTATTCGGGACGGTGGGATTCATCGCCACGATGCTCTTCGTGAATTTCATGCGCGGTGCCGACGGCGTGCAGTTCCAGCATACCTACAACCAGTTCTTCGTATCGGGCATCCTCAGCCTCGTCCTCGCCGCCTATGCGCTGACCCTGCCCGACTGCCCCTGCAAGCCGAAGAGCGAAGGCAGCCAGTCCTTTGCCGAAGCGACCGGCCTCAGCGCTTTCCGCCTGTTCAAGGACAGACAGTTCGCCATTTTCTTTATTTTCTCGATGTTGCTGGGCGCATCCCTGCAGATTACCAACGGCTACGCCAACACCTTCATTACCTCTTTCAAGGAGAATCCTGCCTTCTCGAGCGCCTGGGGCGCCCACAATGCCAATGCGCTGATTTCCCTGAGCCAGGTATCCGAAACGCTCTGCATCCTGCTGATTCCTTTCTTTATGAAGAAATTCGGCATCAAGAAAGTGATGCTCATCGCCATGTTCGCCTGGGTATTCCGCTTCGGCTTCTTCGGCGCGGGCAATCCCGGCAGCGGCGTGTGGATGTTCGTGCTGAGCTGCCTCGTTTACGGCGTGGCCTTCGACTTCTTCAACATCTCCGGCTCACTCTTCGTCAACGAGAATACGGACAAGGACATCCGTTCCTCTGCACAGGGACTCTTTATGCTGATGACGAACGGACTCGGCGCCTCGATCGGCACCTGGGCCGCCGGCAAGGTGGTGAACTACTATGTCTATAACGCTGCGACACCGTCATGGAGTACCGCGTGGTATATCTTTGCGGCTTACTCGCTGCTCGTCGGCGTACTTTTCTCCATCCTCTTCAAAGATCCGCAGAAAGCCTAGTTGCTTCGAGCGATAAGTGGTTGCAGGATATTTTTGTGATGCAGCTCCGGTTATTTGCGGCGGGAGCGGCGGCGGTGTGAAGACTTCCTGCGCGAGGCGACGAGCGCCGCGAGCGCGGCGATGGCCGAAATGGCGATGATGATGAAGGTCCAGTCGGAGGCATTGTCGCCCTTGACCCGCGACCACATCGCCAGCAGTTTGTCCGTATCGGCACCCCAGTCGTGCTCCAGCGCACAGCGCTCGATGACGGCGCGGTCCGGATAGAGCGCGGGATTCACCCGCACGCTATCCATTCCGGGGAAGAAATAACTGAGGTCCACCGGATCATAGGACTCGTCAATCTGGGATTCCAGCACCTCAATGGCTCCGTTGGCAGAGACATAGCCGGTCTCCTCCATATTGCGGATGGCGATGTCCGGACGGCACATAAAGTCGATGAACCAGGTCGCCGCCTTGGTATTGCGGGCATATTTGGGAATCACCCAGCCGTCGAACCATACGGTACTCCCCTCTTCCGGGACGATGTAATCCAGGTTGACGCCCACCTCGGCCGCCTCTTCGATGGCCCATACCGCATCACCGCTCCAGTTCAGGGACACCACGCCGCGGCCCTTGGTCATCTGTTCCTTGCCGAAATCGGCCTCCCAGCCCAGGACGCCCTCTTTGACCTCACGAAGATAGTTCTCCACATCGGCGATGGACGCATCGGAAGAATCGTACATCAGGTCCTGAAGGGTAATCGTCCCCTCCTGCAGCTCCTTCTGCCTCAGATAGATAAGCACAGGGCCATAGACATCGCGCGGAGCGTCTTTGATCAGCACGCGTCCGGCATACTTGGGATTGCGGATAACATCCCAGGTTGAAGCATCTTCCACACTGACCTCATCCGTGTTGTAGATGATACCGGTCGTTCCCCACATATAGGCCACGGAATAGTCGTTGGCGTCGATGTCCGGATTGAATTCCCGGAATACACTCTGGATGTAGGGAGACCTGTTCAGGGAGATGTAATTGATGGAATCCGGAATGGACGCGAAATCCAGGGGCAGGAGCAGCCCGTCATTGAGCATACGCTCGGTGATATAGTCGGAAGGACAGATCACATCGAAGTCCTCGTGGCCTTTCGCAATCTTGGAGAGCATCGTCTCGTTGACGTCGAAGGTCTGGTAGACGACGTGGATTTCTTCTCCGGTCTGTTCCTGATACCACTGTTCAAACTCGGGAATCACCGATTCGTCGATGTAGTCGGACCAGTTGTACACTTTGAGGAGTTTCGCGCGGTCGCTGCCGCAGGATACCGCCAGGACGGCGAAGGCCGCCAGCAGGAAGGACTTGATTTTCATTCTTTATCGCTATTCTTGGATTGACGTATATTGATGAAGAGCAGGACCGCGAGGACCAGCAGGAAGAGGATGGTCATCAGCGGCTTGAGCTCCGGGGTAAGGCCCCCTTTGCGCGCATCGGCGTAAATATAGGTGGAAAGGGTATCCAGGCCGATGGTGCCGCGGGTAAAGAAGGTGACGGCAAAATCGTCCAGGCTCATGGTAAAGGACAGGATGAAGCCGGAGATCATTCCGGGGCGCAGGGCGGGCACCAGCACCTTCCAGAGCGCCTGTGCGGGGGTCGCCCCCAGATCCAGCGCCGCCTCATAGACATTGGGGTTCATCTGGCTCAGTTTGGGCAGCACGTTCAGCACCACATAGGGCGTGCAGAAGGTGATGTGCGCCAGGATGACCGTCAGGTAACCCTGTGAGATGTGCAGGAATACGAACAGCAGGAAAAGCGACACACCGGTGATGATATCCGGATTGATCATCGGGATATTGTTCAGGAAGGTCAGCGTCCGGCGCCTGCGGCCCTTCATATTGAAGATGCCGATGGCCGCAAGCGTCCCAAGCACCGTCGCGACGGCGGAGGCGGCCAGAGCGATGAGCAGCGTATTCTGCACCGCGGACAGCAGGCCGGAAGAGTTCTGCATCGATCCGGTAAAGAGGTTCTGGTACAACTGCACGGAGAAGCCGGTCCAGTTGCCCAGGCTCTTCGCTTCCGTGAAGGAGAAGATGGCGATGAAGACGATCGGGGCATAGAGCACGATCAGCAGCAGCCAGATATAGACTCGCGCAGCAAAGGTCTTAACTTTCATCGGCCTCCTCCCTTTGCAGCACGGTGGTGATCGCGATGATGACGAGCATCACCAGCGAGAGCGCCGCGCCGTAGTTCCACATCGAGTTATTGATATTCTCCTGGATAATGGTTCCGAAGAGTTTGATCTTGTTGTTGGTCAGGAATTCGGAAATCGCAAAGGTCGATACCGTAGGCATAAAGACCATCATCACCCCGCTCCAGACGCCGGGCATGGACAGGGGCAGCGTCACCTTGCGGAAGACTTCCGCGGGCGTTGCACCCAGGTCCTGCGCCGCTTCCGCATAAGATTTATCCATCTTGTTGAGTTGGTTGTAGATGGGATAGATCATGAACGGCAGATAGTCGTAGCACATACCGAAGAGCAGCGTACCTTTTCCGAGCTGCACGCCGGCCATGGTGAAGAGTTCAGCGGTGGCGAGCGTACGCATCAGGGCGTTGATCCACATCGGCAGAATGAAGAGCACTACCGTCACCGCGCTGCGGTTCAGGCGCTTGTCTGCCAGAATATAGGCTGCGGGATAGCCGATCAGGATGCAGAGGACGGTATTTTCGATGGCGACTTCGATGGAAAGGGCGAAGGTGCTGAGCGAATCGCGGTCCGAGAAGAACTTTCCCAGGTTCGCGAGCGTAAAGTGCCCGCTTCCGTCCTGCAGAGCGTACATAACGATCAGCAGCAGGGGCAGCACTACGAAGAGTACCAGGAAAATAAAGTAAGGCAATGCCCAGCCCGAACGCTTATTCATCGGCCGAAACCACTATGGAAAGTTTGATGTCTTCAGGAAGGATACGGATGCCGACGAAATCTCCCTTGTCCCAGATGTCGTTGGTATCCACCCAGATATGGTCTCCGTCTTCGGTCTTGACGGTCAGGTGGTAGTGGTCTCCCTTGTAGAGGATGGCCACGATATTTCCGGTCAGGGCCGCACCCTCCTCGTGGTCGAGCAGGTCCACTTTGTCAAAGCGCACTTCTGCGCGGACGGCATCGCCTTCGGCAAAGCCCTCGGTATTGCACTCGAATTCGGTATCCAGGAAGGATACCCGGCCCTCTGCGACCACGCGGGCGTCAAAACTGTTGAGGCGGCGTTCCTTTTTCATGACCTGGATATCGTCCGGGTCGATATAGAGCATCACCTCGCTCCCCACGGGATAAGGGTCGTAGTCCTGGATCATCAGTTCGTAACCGGTGTCGGTATCCACCCACATCTCGTAATGCACTCCCTTGAAGATGCAGGAATTCACCTTGGCGGTGAACTGGCACTTGGCGGGGTCGGTGGTGAAATAGATGTCCTCGGGACGCACCACGACATCGACGGAGACGTTCTCGCCGAAACCTTCGTCCACGCAGTCGAATTCGTGCTTGATGAAGGCTACGCGGCGGTCGCGGAACATCTTGCCGTTGAGGATGTTGCTGTCTCCGATGAAATCGGCCACGAAGGCGTTCACCGGTTCGTTATAGATATCGATGGGCGTACCGATCTGCTGGATACGGCCTTCGTTCATCACGACGATGGTATCGCTGAGGGTCAGTGCCTCTTCCTGGTCGTGCGTCACATAGATGAAGGTAATGCCGAGTTTCTTGTGCATTTCCTTCAGTTCGATCTGCATGTCCTTGCGCATCTTCAGGTCGAGGGCGGCAAGGGGTTCGTCCAGCAACAGCACGCGCGGCTGGTTGATCAGCGCCCGGGCGATGGCCACCCGCTGCTGCTGACCGCCGGAAAGCGAGTTGACGTCGCGGTCCTCATAATCGGACATGCTCACCAACTTCAGCACTTTCTTTACCCGCTTCTCGATTTCCGCCTCCGGGACCTTCTGCAATTTCAGGCCGAAGGCCACGTTGTCGTACACGTCCAGATGAGGGAAAAGCGCATAGCGCTGGAAAACCGTATTGAGGGGCCTCCGATAGGGCGGAACGTCGGAAATGTCGTTGCCGTCCAGCAGGATGCGGCCCTGCGTAGGCTGCAGGAATCCGGCAATCAGACGCAAGAGCGTCGTCTTGCCGCAACCGGAAGGTCCGAGGAGCGTGATGAACTCTCCCTTGCGGACGTAAAGGTTGATGTCGTGCAGTACTTGTTTGTCTCCGTAGAACTGGGAGAGACCCTCGATGTTGATAATCGGGTTCTTTGGCGTCATTTCCAGAGTTTGAAAACAAGATCATACGAGAGTCCCGCGCTGGCCGTCACGTTCTGATAGAAACGGTCCCAACCGGCCGTCGCGTAAACGCGGAGATTCTGGCTGTTCCGGAGGGGATACCAGTGAATGCCACCGCCGGCGATCCAGTTATGGCCTTTCAGGGCGCTGTATTCGTAAATGCCTTTGGCAAAGACATCCACTTTTTCGTTGTTATCGGTGAAGTTCAATTCCGCGATGCCGACGTGGCCCGGGCTCAGGAGCGGGAACTCATCGCCGTTGCCGCCTACGCCGTAACGATAGGACAGATCCAGCCGGAAATTGTCATTGAGCGCAAAGCGGTTGGAAATATCGACGACAGGAATCAGGTGGGCCCGGTCAGCCGGATTGTCCTGGAAGAGGGCGACACCCCAGATCGGGCTCCAGGGGCCGATACTGCCGCACCAACGCAGCGCCCAGGTGAAAAGGCCGCTGGCAAAGGTGCGCTCGCCGAAGGGGGAACTCACCATCTGCACGTCGATGCTGTTGTCTTCCCAGGGTAGGTCGAAAGCCATGGAGGCACCCCACTGATAAGCGGGAAGGCCGTTCCACTGTGAAGACATCAGGGCCGAATGGCAATACACGTCGTACGGGTCGTACTCCCAGCCGCCGAGGTGGATGACGTCCTTTCCGAGCGTAAGGGAGAACCAGCCTGTCTTATAGGTAAAGTACAGGAAATCCAGCCAGTTGTTGGTATTGGAATAGAAAAAAGTATCCTTATAAAGCCCCACAGGGTCTGTTGAAAGCCAGTGATTGCAAACAAAGAAAGAAAAGTGGTCCGAGATGTCACCTTCGAAGAAGGAGTATAGAGAAGTTTCTCCGAGAATGTCCGGAAAAGAGAAATTGTGTTCTTCTCCGCCTGTCGAAAAGACCGGACTGGCTTCCAAACGGGGAACGAACTTAAGCTCTTGCGAGTGCGCAAGCAAGCAGGGCAGCAGCACTGCCGTCGTTAAAAGGAGTTTTTTCATTTCTACCCATAAAAAGGGGTTTGGTTATACTTAGGCGCAAATGTATGAAAAAAAATCCGATTTTTGTTCATAAATTTGCCCTCATGAGACAAATGATAGCACTATTCGCCGCAACGCTGCTTCTGGGGGGTTGCTGGTCGGCACGTGAAAGGCAGATTATCGCGGACGGAGACGGTCTGATGCGCGTTTTACAGGTGACGGAGCCCTATGACAGCGTCGTCCTCCGCGCAGTGAGTATCGAGTTCCAGGCATCGATGCTGAACAGCGCCACTTACCGGAGGCTCTGCGAACGGATGCTGCTGACCGTGCAGGATCCCGAGCACGAGGGCGTAGGCATCGCCGCACCGCAGGTGGGCATCAACCGCCGCCTGGTGGCCGTACAGCGCTTCGACAAGGAGGGAGAACCCTTCGAATTCTACCCCAACCTGCGCATCCTCACCGCACGTGGCGATTCAGTCGCCGGACCGGAGGGCTGCCTTTCCGTTCCCGGGCTGCGGGGCATCGTGCGCCGTTCGCGCGACATCGACGTGCGCTACCTGAATCCCGCCACGCTGCGGGATACGATGGAACGGGTGACCGGCTTCACGGCAGTGATTTTCCAGCACGAAGCGGATCACCTCGCAGGTATTTTCTATACCGACAAGGCCGATTCGCTGTTTACTGAATAAAAAAATCAGAAGCTGCCAATTGCGTTGCCTGCGCAGCAACGATCTCGACCATCCTCTCCTGCAGCCACATTTTCTGGCCGTCCGCAGACTGCTTGTAGAACTGCATCAGATAGCGTCCTGCCTCCATATTGCGGACAAAGCAGCCGCCGGGGGCGACGACGCTCCATAGCGCGTCATAATCCGGCGTGTCCTTTTTCGGGTCTTTTCCCTCGGCCCAGAAGCGGAGGGCGACGCAGGAGGCGGCATCGGCGTAGTCGTTGCTCAACTGCAGCTGTCCGGTCTGCACGCGTCCGGGGCTCAGGAGGCGGATCTTCCGCTGAGTGCTGCTCAGTGCGCCGTAATGATCTTTCCAGCAGCCCGCTCCGACCGTAGTGGAACGGAAGTACATGGAAGTATAGATGCTCGTGGCGCCGATGCGCAGGACCGGCTGCAGCATGCTGCTCGGGAACAGACGCCAAACCCAGCTGGACTCCAGATCGTCGCGGCCCGTCCGGCAGATGGCGGCTTCGGAGGGATAGATTTCCGTCCGGTGCATATAGCCCAATTGCTCCGAGGGCACCGTAAACAGGTAATTCACCACCCCGTCTGCACTGTTGTTTTCGATATTCAGATCCGGCAGCGTCCCCGTCCGCTGTCCTTTATGCTGGAGCGGGGCGGCGACGGTCAGCGCCGTGGAACGCCTGGCCGTGACGGGACCTTCGGTGATGGCACCGGATTCCAGATTCCAGTCAAAATCGGGTTCGAAACTCTCCCCTGCCTCTGCACTCCCCGGCAGCGGCTTCTGCTCGAAGCCGTCAGCCCCTTGCGGACCGGCTCCCAGGTCGAAACTGAAGCCCACGCGGCGCATTTCATAGCCGCAGAATTTGGTGCGGATACCGCCTGAGGTGGAGACGGCGACATCGCAGAACATCGGCGCATTGTTGATGCTCAGCGACGCGTGGCAGAGATACCAGTCACGATCCGTTCCGGAAACGGGCCAGGAGGTGAAGTGGGCGGTCATCTGCGAGAGCACGTCCAGCGTATCCGCCTTATAGGGATGGATGCAGCTGACAGTATCGTTCAGGGCCAGGAAAAAAGTATGGTCGTATTGCTGGCAGGCCAGGTTGCGTTCAAAGACAAGGGGATCCCCGCTGCCGATGACATAGGGTTCCGGCATAGTGTCGGCGCCGATGTGCGCATTCACCCAGGAGACGAAGGGATTCAGCCAGGAATTGTAATCCTGCGACCAGGGGTCCCTGACGTGCGGGGCGTCCATGTCGTAGAGCCAGCCGCGATTGGAAAAAGCACAGAGCAGGATGCTGTCGTCCTCGGAAGGGACGGCGGGGAAGACGATGCCTTTCTTCTCGCACCACTCGGAGAGCCAGGCATAATCGGGCTGGACGACGGAGATGATGACGCCGTTGTGATAGGCCGTCTCGATGAGGGTATCCGCGGGCATGGTGCCGCTCTCGGTCAGGAAGCCGGAGCCGATGATGACCATCGCGCTGTTTTCCACCAAATCCCCTTCCGGCAGGTGCGTACGCGCCTTCAGCGCATTCTGCAGGTTTGACGGGATGCTGCCCCTGAAGGCTACCGGCGCAGAGATGACCTGGTTATCGGGCGCAAGCCGGCTGTACTTCGGTTTCTTCGGGACCAATTCATCGAAAAAGTTATCCCGCTGGCAAGAGGCAAGCGCCAGCGCGGCAAGCAAAAGGAGCAAAAAGCGTTTCATCAGAAGCCTTTGAGGTCGCGGAGTTTTCCGTCAATCTTGTTCTGGTAACCCGTGAAGGTGATTTCCGTATCGGCAGGATCGACGCAATAGTTCTGCGTGAAGTGCTTGCCCGGAATCTTCTTGAGTTCGCGGATGGATTTGCAGAGGGCGGTGAAGCGGGTGGATTCTTCGAGGGTCTCCGCATAGGAGAGGATCTTGTCGAAGTCGCGGGCGTTCAGGGCATCCCAGAGACCGGGAACCTCCCCGAAGGATTCCATCTTCCCCTTCTCCCACTTCGCGCTGTGGTCCAGATAGAGTACCAGGTCGGGAGAAGCCTTGACGACCGACGCCTTGCGCTCGGCTTCAGCCTTTTCCTCCGCCGCCTTGCGCTCGGCCTCCGCCTTGGCTTCGGCTGCCTGACGCTCCGCAGCCTCCTTGGCCGCCGCTTCCGCCCTGGCGAGCGAATCCTTGCGGGCCTTGGCCGCATTCCTGGCATCGGCCTCCGCTGTCTTGGCCGCCGCTTCCGCGCGGGCGATGGAGTCCTTCTCCGCCTTGGCCCTTTCGCGGGCGGCGATCTTCGCCTGACGCGCCGCTTCCTTGCGGGCCTTTATCGCAGCCCTGCGGGCCGCCCTTTCTTCCTGGCGGGCCTTCTTGGCAGCCAGTTTGGCCGCTTTCTTTGCATCCGCAGCCCTCTGCGCCTCGGCCTTGCGGTCTTCGGTCGTCAAGACGGGCATCGTCTGCACGGGAACGGCCAGGGAATCGGACCACTCCCCTCCGGCAAGGGAATCGGGAACGACAGCGAGCGCCGTCGCAGTCTGCGCCGAGCGGAGCATGGAATTCTCCGCCCGCAGGCGGTCGATGGTACCGGAAGTCAGCGACGAGCCGATCAGCCAGCCCAGCAGCAGGCCTGCCGCCACGCCGCAGAGGCCCCATAGCAGGGTCTTGCGCTTGTCATTCTGCGTCTCGGGACGATATTTCAGATAGTTGGTGACATTGGGAACGGGAGCGCCGTCGGCATCGTAGCCGCGCACGGGAGAGAGCTCCAGCGGGGTTTCGGAGACCAGTTGGAGGCGTTCGTCGTCAAAGCCTTCCAGCGGGAGGACGAAGGTGTAGGAGTAGGTTTTTTTCTCCAGTGTTACGGTGACGGGGACGGAAAGGTCCATTTCGCCGTCGAAGGTATTGAAGCCCTCGCAACTGACCACGACGGGCACAGCATGGATGTTGCTTTCCTTCACGGCCAGCATCATCCCCTTTTCCAGGATCTTGTTGTTGACCCGGAGGGTATAATCCTGCACGTCGCAGAACTGCTCGTTCTTGACGGCGATCGAATCGTAAGTCACATATTTGAAGACCTCTTCCAAATCGAGGGGCTGTACCTGGGGCTGCGCCGGATCCACGTCGATCAGGCGTTCCACGCTCTTGTAGCCGGCCCTTTTCCAAATCAGGCGCACGCGTGAGCCCTCCGCGAAACTGCGGGGCGTCTCGAAGGCCTCACCATCGGCATAGGGACGGAAGCCGAAACGCTCCTCCGGAGGGAAGAGCACGACGCTGCCCAGCAGGTTCGAGTTGCTGAGGTCGGAGCCGCGGTCCACGCGGATGCCGGAGGCCTTGTCGATGAAGAATACTTCCTTGAAGCGTTGATACTCCGGCTGGGAGATGCAGTTCCCGAACAGGTCCGCCAACTGGTAGCGGCAGCCTTCTCCGTAGTAGCGGTAAGCGACGGAATCGCCACTGGACTTGTAAAGGGCCATTGCAACGGGACTCAGGGGATATTCCCTGCCGAAGAGTTCCTGCAGCCGGTTGCCGTCGGGCGAGCCGATAGCCAGTTCTTCGCCGGTAACTTCCAGGACCCGGGCCAGTTCCTCCCCGCTGATCGTGATGTTCAGGGGAAGGTAAATCCACGCCGTCATGATTTCTCCCGGGCGGCTTTCCGTCTGGCTGATGACCGCCAGAAGATTGCCCGCCTGGTTGGAACTGAGCATCAGCACCCGGTTTCCGGGGTTGAAGTCGGAAAGGGAGCGGAGGTCGTCGCGCAGGTCACGGATATAACGTGTCCAGAACGTATCTTCGTTAACACCGATCCCGAAGGCGAATCCCCCCTGGGAGCGGGTTATTTTAAGGCCTAACTTCGCTACTGCCATAGTATCTTGCTAATTTTGGCAAATTTACAGAAAGAATATCAAAAAGGCAAGGGGTTATTTCACGCGCAAACTGCGCCCGACCCGGAGGGTCGTCGTCTCAGTGATGCCGTTGAGCCGGCAGATGGCCCGGACACTTGTATGGTATCTCGCAGCGATGCGCGAAAGCGTGTCTCCAGAGCGGATGGTATGATATTTCCGGGCCGCTGCTTCCAGCCGGGCAAGCCGCTGCCGTTCCTCTTCGGCAAGCCGCTTCTGCTCGGCGATGCGTGCCACCCGGGCAAGGTAGATTTCCCGCTGCTCCCCCACCGAGGCGGAGTGGTGCTGCGCCGCAGGGGCCAGACGGCTCCGGTCCAGCACGCAGAACGGAACCTTGAGCAAGCCTGCAGGGAAATCGATGACGCGCACCGGATCCAGCGCAAGGCCGTCATAACGCAATTCGAAATGCAGGTGCGGGCCGGCTTCGGCAAGGCTGTCCGCTTCGGCAATCAGGTCGCCCGCGTGCACGGTCGCACCCTCGCTGACACGGCGGGCACGCACGTTCGCATAAAGTGTTTCCAGCCCTCCGGGGTGCTGGATGCGGATGACGCCGCCGTAAGCGGGATGATCATCGGCCGAAAGGGTGACGATACCGTCGAAGGCGGCGGAAACGGGCCGGCCGGCCTTCGTCGCCAGATCCACACCCGTATGCTGCAAGCCGTCTATTTCGCCGAAAGGGGTAAAGACGCGCGCCTGCAGCGGGCAGCAGAATTTTCCTTCAAGGAGAATGGCGAGACGCGTATCAGAATCGAAACTCGCACTGTCCCGCGGTTCCAGCGCCCAACTGCGGTCGCTGCGGAGCACCAGCATACGCGCCGGGTCCGAGGTCGCCAGCGAATCCACGACATAGGTCGCAGGCGATGCCGCCAGCAGGACGGAGACGAGAAGACTAAATAGCATTGGCGTCAGCGCTTACCGGAAAATCGGGAACGATGGCGTGGTTGGGCTCGCTCACCGATTCTATCTTGTAAACGATATAGCGCTGCATACCCCGCCAAGGCAGGGCGCCACGATATTCCTTATAACGGATTTCCACGATTTTCCCGCTGCACCGCATCAACTTTTCCGCCACCTGCGGATCCTTTACCGAGAAGTTGAATTCATTGGACTGGAGAGAGCCGCTCTTGCGGGAATTGAAGCCGCTCTGGATCAGCCGGCCTTCGTAGGTTTTCCACACCCAGCCCTTGTAAACGACCTGGTTGAGTTCACCGGCCTTGACGCCTTCGCCGAGCACGAACCAGTAACGGAAGTAGCAGAAAACACCTAGCCCTACCACCAGCAGGACCAGCAGCCAGATCAGAATTTTTTTGAACGTTTTCATGGTCTGCGAAGTTACGGATTGTCCGGCAGATTTGCAAAATATTGTCTATCTTTGGGAGGAAAATCACAGGATGATGAAACTGATCAGTTGGAATGTAAACGGACTAAGGGCCGTAGCGGGCAAGGGATTTGCCGATATTTTTCTGAATCTGGACGCCGATTACTTCTGCCTGCAGGAGACGAAACTGCAGGCGGGGCAGATTGACTTGGAATTCCCGGGGTGGCAATCCTGGTGGAATTACGCCGACAAAAAAGGCTATTCCGGAACGGCGATCTACGGCAAACACGACCCTGTGGCCGTAAGTTATGGCATCGGCGTGGATGAATTCGACCACGAAGGCCGGGTGATCACGCTGGATACCGGGGACTTCTTCCTGGTGAATGTCTATACACCCAACGCCCAGGACGGATTGAGACGGCTGGACTGGCGTATGGCCTGGGAAGACGCCTTCCGGGAGTACCTGCTGTCCCTGACCGCGAAGAAGGGCGTCGTCGTCTGCGGGGATATGAATGTCGCGCATCAGGAAATCGACCTCAAAAATCCCGCGACCAACCATTTCAACCCCGGTTTTTCCGATGAAGAGCGCGAGAAGATGAGCCGGCTGCTCGCTTCCGGATTCCACGACAGTTGGCGCGAGGCGCATCCGCAGGAAGCGAAGTATTCCTGGTGGTCGTACCGCATGGCGGCGCGGGAGCGGAACGTCGGCTGGCGGATCGATTATTTTCTCGTTTCAGACGCCCTGGCACCCCACATCTGTGGCACAGACATCCACAATGACATTTACGGTTCGGACCACTGCCCGGTAGAACTGCAACTCTCCCTGAAATAAGTTGCCGCAGCAGGGCTGGCAGTTTACTTGGTAGAGAAGCGCCATAGGACCTGCAGGAGGACATAGCGGTTGACGCCGTTGTACTCCGCCACGGTCCGGCGCTCGGACGAGAACGAGCGCGTAAGATTGGCCATCTGGCCGAGCAGGTCGCTGCCCATCAGGCTGATCGACAGTTTGCCTTTGAGGAAGCGCTGGGTGATGCGCGCATTCAGGATGTAGTAATCGCGGTTCAATTCGGGATAGAGATATCCCCGCTGTATCCAATCGGTAAAATCGGCGCTCAAGGTCATCTTCCAGGGCAGGCGCCCGATGACGGAAAGCCCCGCGGACAGCGTGAAAGGATCCTGATTCAGTTCCGGCCGGAGATTGCTGCGTTCCATCGTATATTCCCCGCGCAGGTTCAGCGACGCCTCCACCCACCGGCTCCGCCAGTTCAGGCTGGCCCGCTCGCGCAGCATCATCCGCCCCACGCGGTTCAGTTCATCGGCCTTCGTCCTGGAGTTATACAGATACGAAGGGGTATGCGCGTATTCCGCAGCGGTATTGCTGCTCAGCGAAAGCAAGGTGCGCGGGAAGGTATAATTCAGCACGACGGAACCTTTTGCTGACCACCTTCCGTCGATATTGACCGGCGTCACCGTACGCACGCCGCTCTCCGGATCGTAATCCGAACGGTCGCTCACGGCATTTTTGACGAAGCGCGCCTCGGCGCTGACCACCGCGCTGAAATGCTTCTTGACATCGGAATGGTTGAAGGAGAAATTTGCCGACTGGGTAAAACTGGGCTTCAAGCCAGGGTTCCCCCTACGGACATAAAGCGGATTGGTACCGTTGGCTACCGGGAGCATCCGGTCCACGTTCGGCTGCCCGGAGGAACTGCGGTAGGTCAGCACCAGATAGGTATTTTTCGTATGCTTGTAGCGCAGGGTGAGGTTCGGTGCAAAATTCCAAAGCGTCATGTTGGTATCCTTCTGCACCTCGTTTTCGGGATAAAGGAGCCAGGTCCGCTGGCGGGTGGCGCTGACGCCCGCCGTCAGGTTCAGTTTCTTGGTGATATAGCGGTAATTCAGCGTGAAGGTCTGCCCGAAGTAGTGATATTTTCCTGCGGCGCAGCCCGGGGGATACAGGGCATCCAGGTTCAGGTCATACAGGTCCCGGCGGCTCTGGTAATACTTGTAGTCGGCACGGTAGGTGGCTTGAAGGAACATCCTTTTGACCAGCGGAAAACTCGCCGACACCTGTCCCCGCAGTTCTCGCATACCGATGCGTGTATCCAGGGAGGTCCGGGTAAAGCGGATGGAATCCGCACCCGGTGTCACGCGGGATTTCTTTTTGTAGTAATGGGTTGTGTAGTCGCGGTCCTGGTCCTCGAAATAGTCGTTGCTGCGCAGATAGGTCTGGAAAGAGAGGCTCGAACCCTTCCAGGCGGCGAATCGCCGGGTGAAGACAAACTGGACAGCGGCGTCGTAGCGGTCGCTGGCATTCACCCCCCGGTTGAGGGTGGAGTAGGTCAGAGACGGATTGTTTTCCCTGGAAAGTCCGCCGCAGGAAAGCGAACTGCGACCGGTATAGGTAAAGGAGGGTTTGAAGAAGAACGTCGTCTGTTTGGAGGGACGCCATTCGTAGTCCAGACGGGCATTGACATTCGTAGAACGGGCTTTCGAGACGCTGCGGTTGTCGGTATCGTAATGACTGGCGGCCGTCATATTCTCGGCACGGGTGCGCGCCGCCACCCAGCGGACGGCGCCGTCGTAATGGGCGCTGGCGTCGATGGTGCGCTCGGCGGTTTTCAGGGAGTAGGTGGCACCGATATCGCCGCGATGCCCGTCCCCGGAACTGCCGCCACCGCTTTGGTTCCGTCCGGAGACGTTCGCGCTCACGTTGTTGATGTCGGTGGCATTGGCGATGATGGCCGTATGGCTTTCCTTCTTCACGCGGTTGGCGTCAACGTGCGCGCGGTAGCGGTTGGAAGTGCCGTAAGCGGCCCGCAATTCATTGTTCCAACCCTTCATAAAGGAAGGTTTGACCACGACGTCCAGCACCGACTCCTCCTCCCCGTCATCGATTCCGGTAATCCGGGAAAAATCCGACGGCCGCTCGTAGGCCTTGATTTTCTCCAGCATCCGCGCAGGGATGTTCTTCAAGCCCTTTTTGACATCGCCGCCAAAGAATTTCTTGCCATTGACCAGCAACTGTTTCACCGGCTTCCCGTTCAGGGAGACATTGCCGCTTTCGTCCACCTCGATCCCGGGAATCTTCTCCAGGAGTGCCGCCAGGTCCGCGTCATCCTCCACGATGAAGGCCGAGGTATTGATGACCACCGTGTCGGCAACCACCGTCATCGGAGGCGCCTTTTCCGTAACCAGGGCGGGCTGGAGCACCTGCACCTCCGACAGGGGCGTCTGTGTGCCGCCGGGAGGCTGGTCCGGTTCCTGCGCCCTGCCGGCGAAAAGCGGCAACAGGAACAGGGAAAGGAGGCTAACGCTTCTCCGGACGCAGTTTGGCATATTTGAGCAGGAGGAGTTTTTCTCCGTAAATATCGAAGTTGATGCGGGCCTTCATCTCCGGGTAGGCGCCGCTGATGTTCAGGATGGTGCCGCCGCCGAAGCGGTTGTGTTCGATGCGCTCCCCTTCGAAGAGTTCGGTCATCGGCACGGGGACGAAGCCGGGGTCGATGATATCCGGCTTGGCGGGCGCGACCGGACGCGAGGGCGACGCGGCGGGATGCGGGGTCTCGACGGGACGCGGGGAGCCGGAGCCGGGCACGGCGCGCGAAGGAGTGAAAGGACGCCGCCCGAAGGGGCGCTCCGCGAAGCCGGACGGGCGCTCGGAAAAGCCCGAAAACACGCTCCGGGATGCCTGCTCAGGCGGATTCTCGAAGAATCTCGGGTCGATTTCCCGAAGGAAGCGGCTGGGACGGTTGTATTCGTGTTTCCCGTTGCGCAGCCGGGACTCGGCCCGGCTGACATAGACCGCCTTCTGGGCCCGGGTAAGGGCGACATAGCAGAGCCGCCTTTCCTCTTCCAGTTCCGAAGGCGTAATCAGCGTCCCTCCGGAGGGGAACAGGTTTTCTTCCAGGCCCACGACGAAGACATAGGGGAACTCCAGGCCTTTGGCGGAGTGCACCGTCATCAGCGCAATCCGGTTGCGGTCGTCCTCGTCGCCCTCGGCCACATCGACGTTGCTCAGCAACGAGACGTTTTCCAGGTAGTCCGTCAGCGTAATCAGGGCATTCTCCCGCTCTTCCCCGGCCTGTTCTTCGATATAGGCCGCCACGGAGTTCAGCAGTTCGTCCACATTGGCCATACGCGCCTGCCCCTCCACGGAAGTATCGGCTTTGTAGAAAGCGTAGAGGCCGCTGGCGTCCGCAATCCGGCGGGCGAGTTCATAGGCGTCGGTCGTGGGCACCGCCTCCGAGAACGAGGCCACCAGGGCGCAGAAATTGCGCAGTTTCTGCAGCGCAGCGTCCTTCAGGGCAAGGTCCCCGGCGGCGACGGTCCTGTACAGGCTCAGTGCGCGTCCCCTTGCCTCCTCTGCGAGAACGGCAAGGGTCGTCTCCCCGATGCCGCGCGAAGGTTTGCCGATGGCGCGCTTGAAGGCTTCATCGTCCGAAGGATTGACCGCCAGTTTGAACCAGGCCATCACGTCCTTGACCTCCATACGTTCGAAGAAGGAATTGCCCGAATAGATCTGATAGGGCAGATTCCGGCGGCGCAGCGCTTCCTCCAGCGCGCGGGACTGCGCGTTGGTGCGGTAGAGGATCGCGAAATCGCGGTACTGGGCCCCGTCGCTGCGCATCCGCTCCAGGATGGCCGAACTGACGAGCACGGCCTCGGTGATGTCGCTGTCCGCGTTGATGAGCCGGATCCGGTCGCCCTCCTCCCCTTCGGAATAGCATTCCTTGGGGATGCGCCCCTCGTTGTGCGCGATCAGCGAATTGGCCGCGCCGACGATATTGCGCGTGGAGCGGTAGTTGCGCTCGAGGCGGAAAATCCGGCACTCGGGATAGTCCTTTCTGAAATTGAGGATATTTTCAATCTTGGCCCCGCGGAAGGCATAGATGGACTGCGAATCGTCGCCCACCACGCAGATGTTATGGTGCGCGGCCGCCAGTTTGCGGATAATCACGTACTGCGCGAAATTCGTATCCTGGTACTCGTCCACCATGATGTAGGAGAAGCGCCCGGCAATCTCGGCGCATGCCTCCGGGAAATCGCGCAGCAGGAGGTTCATATTGACGAGGATATCGTCGAAGTCCATCACCCCCGCCTGTTTGCATTTGCGCTGGTAGAGTTCGTACACATCGGCGGTGCGGGGTTTCTTCGCCCGCGCATCCGCCTCCGTCAGTTCCGGGCGGTTACGGTATTCTCCCGGCAGCACCAGCGCGTTCTTGGCCCCGGAGATGCGGGAGAGCATTTCCTTGGGTTTATAGACCTTGTCGTCCAGCCCGAGTTCCTTGATGCAGGTCTTCAGCGCGCTGTGCGAATCGGAGGTATCGTAGATGGTGAAATTGGCGGGATAGCCCAGCGCATCCGCATAGTTGCGCAGGAAACGCACGAAGACCGAATGGAAGGTTCCGGCGACGACGCGGCGTGCCCTTTCCTCCCCCACCATCAGCGCGATGCGCTCCTTCATCTCGCCCGCCGCCTTCTTGGTAAAAGTCAGCGCCAGCACGCGCCAGGGCTCGGTTCCGCCGGCCAGGATATAGGCTACGCGGCTCGTCAATACCCGGGTTTTCCCCGAACCGGCTCCCGCCACGATCAGGGACGGTCCCTGCGTGCATTCCACCGCCTCCCGCTGTGCCCGGTTCAGCCCTTCCAGTATCTTTTCCGCAGCTTTTTCCATACGCTTTCAATGTCGTTTACAAAAATAGGATATTTTTTCGTAACTTCGCGCCGCGATTTTTCGACAATAATAATTATAGGATACATGTCAGATTTCATCGTTTTGAAAAAGGGTCTCGACCTTCCCGTAACCGGGGCGGCGAAGCCCGTTGTCTGCAAATCGATCGTGTCCCGCTTCGTCGCCGTCGAGCCCGTGACGCTCAAGGGCTTCTCCCCCCGCCTTCTGGTGAAGGAAGGGGATGGCGTGCTGTGCGGGTCGCCCGTCCTTGCGGACAAGAACAACCCCGAGATCCTGATGACCTCGCCGGTCAGCGGGACAGTGAAAGAAATCGTACGCGGAGAGAAGCGCAAACTGCTCGCCGTATGCATTGAAACTGCGGACAAGCAGGAAGCGGCGGCCTTCAAAGCGGATGCTTCCGATGCGGCTTCCGTGCGCAAGGGCCTGCTCGAGAGCGGCCTCTGGCTCCAGTTGCGGCAGCGTCCCTACGGCATCATCGCCGATCCGTCGGTCAGCCCGAAATGCATCTACATCTCCAGCTTCTACACCGGTCCGCTCGCTGCCGACAGCGCTTTCTGCCTCGGCAATGAACTCGGAGCGATGCAGGCGGGCATCGATGCGCTGGGCAAGATCGCGCCGGTGCATATCGGCGTATGCGAAAATTCCGTCTTCGCAGGCCTGAGCGGCGCGACGGTCCACTGCTTCAAGGGACCGCACCCCGCGGGCAATGCCGGCGTACAGATCAGCCACGTCTGTCCCATCGCCAAGGGCGATACCGTCTGGACCCTCAGCCCGGAAGGGCTTGCCGCCATCGGCAAATTCTTCCTGAAGGGCAAGCTGGACCTGCGCCGCAAAGTGGCGGTGACGGGCCCTGCGGCCATCGAGCCCGCGTATGTCGAGGCAGTGCCCGGTACGCCGATGGCGGAATTCCAGAGCTTCTGGGGCGCCGATGCCGAAGGACTGCGCATCATCAGCGGCGATCTGCTCAGCGGCCGTACGGTCGGAGCGGAAGGCTGCCTGGGCTTCGGCGACAATCAGGTGACCATCATCCGCGAAGGCACCGAGAAGGAGTATTTCGGCTGGATCCGCCCGCTGCGCTGGAATCAGTTCAGCACCGACAGGGCCTATTTCAGCTGGCTCATGCCCTGGCGCCGCTACAATATGGACACCAACCTGCACGGCGGCAAGCGCGCCTTCCTGATGAACGACGCCTATTATGCCAAGATGCTGCCGATGGACATCTACCCCATTTTCCTCGTGAAGGCCTGCCTGGCGGGAGACATCGAGAAGATGGAGAAATTCGGCATCTATGAAGTGCTCCCCGAGGACCTCGCGCTCTGCGAGTTCGTGGACCCGAGCAAGAACGACCTCCAGGAAATCATCGCACAAGGCATTGACCTTATGCTTAAAGAAATGGCTTAGAAGAGATGCTTCCGATTTTTGAAAAAGGCGGAAAACTGGGCTGGTTGCACAGCACCGCCGACGCTTTCGATACTTTTCTCGCCGTTCCCGGCACGGTGACGCGCAAAGGTGCGCACGTTCGGGACGCCGTGGATTTGAAGCGCATTATCATCCTCGCCCTGATCGCCGTGATTCCCGCCGCCCTGTTCGGTATGTGGAACGTGGGCTATCAGCACGGACTTGCCATCGGGGATGCGCGCCTGAATATTCTGGGGAACTGGTGGTTCGGTTTCCTGCGCGTGCTGCCCATCTACGTGGTGGCTTACGCCACAGGTCTGTTCATCGAGTTCGGAACGGCACAGATCCGTAACGAAGAGGTCAACGAGGGCTTCCTTATGACCGGCTTCCTCATTCCGCTCATCATCCCCGTCACCACGCCCCTGTGGATGGTCGGGCTGGCTACCGCCTTCTCCGTGATTTTCTGCAAGGAAATCTTCGGCGGTACCGGAATGAACATCTGGAACCCCGCCCTGGTGGCGCGTGCCTTCCTGTTCTTCTCCTATCCCAACCAGATGTCCGGCTCTCAGTGCTGGATCGCCTTCAAGAAGGGAGAAACGATGCTGGACGCCTGCACCGGCGCCACGCCGCTCGCCCTGGACGGTCCTGCCCAGTACGGCACCTCCTGGTGGGATCTTTTCCTCGGCACCGTTCCCGGCTCCGTGGGTGAGACCTCGGTGCTCTGCATCCTGCTCGGTGCGTTCCTGCTGCTCTGGACCGGCGTCGGCAGCTGGAAGATCATGGCCGGCTCGGTGCTCGGCGCCCTGCTGGTGGGCTGGCTGGGCCATATCGGCGGAATCACTGAAATCCCCGCCTGGATGCAGCTCCTCTACGGCGGCTTTGCCTTCGGTACGGTGTTCATGGCGACGGACCCCGTCACTTCCTGCCAGACCGAATGCGGCAAATGGCTCTACGGCCTGCTGATCGGTATGCTCTGCATCACCGTCCGTCTGTTCAACCCCGGCTATGCCGAGGGTATGATGCTCGCCATCCTCTTTGCGAACACGATGGCGCCGCTGATCGACCACTGCGTGGTCAGCGTACATGTCTCGCGCAAGAACAAGAAACTTAAAACCGCCTGAGCCATGAATACCAACAGTAACGTGTATACCGTCATTTATACGACGCTCATCGTGGTCGTCGTGGCCTCGCTGCTTGCTTTCGTGGCGATGAAACTCGGGCCCGCACAGCAGGCCAACGCCAAAGCGGAAACCCTGCGCCAGATGATGAGCGCCGCGCAGATCAAACCGGCGGAGGAGCTCTACGCAATGTCCAATGCCGATATTCTCCAGCTTTACGCCGATACCATCGCCGAGGCTTATACCATCGGCGCCGACGGCCAGCCCAACGGCAGCCTTTCGGTGGAAAAGGGCAAGATCGAACTGATCGACAAGCTCAAACCGCAGAACAAGGCCATCCTGGCCGGAGCGGCCGTCACCCTTCCGGTGTACGTCTTCCAATCCGGCATGAAGGTGATTCCCATCTACGGCGCCGGCCTCTGGGGCCCGGTCTGGGGCTATGTCGCTTTCCAGCCCGACGGCCGCACCATCGCCGGAGCCTTCTTCGACCACGAATCCGAAACGCCCGGTCTGGGTGCCAAGATCAAGGACGAGTCCTGGTTCCGCGAGAAATTCGTCGGCAAGACCGTATTATGGAGTGAAAGCCCCGCCTTCCGGCTCGAGAAGAACGCCGAAGCGGATGGCAGCGTCAACGCGGTGGATGCCATTACCGGTGCGACGATGACCTCCAAGGGTCTGAACGAAGCCCTGAACGTCTGGTTCAAGGCCTATGAGAAGCATTTTAACAGAGAGGAGGAATAAGCCATGGCACAGAAACTCAAAGATACCATCCTCAATCCCATCCTGAAGGGCAATCCCATTACCGTCCTGGTGCTGGGTATCTGCTCCTCGCTCGCCGTTACCGTCCAGCTCAAGGGCGCCCTGGTGATGGCCCTGTCCGTGATTGCCGTTACCGGGCTTTCCAGTTTCGTCTGCTCGCTGCTCCGGAACACCATCCCCAACCGCGTCCGCATCATCGTGCAGCTCGTGGTCGTGGCAATGATGGTGATCCTGGTGGACCAGATCCTCAAGGCAGGAGAAGGCACCTATGCGATCGACAAGCAGCTTTCGGTCTATATCGGCCTGATCATTACGAACTGTATCGTGATGGGACGCATCGAGGCGTTCGCGCTGGGCAACAAGCCCATCCCCTCGCTGCTCGACGGACTGGCGAACGGAGCCGGCTACGGCCTCATCCTCGTGATCGTGGCCTTCCTGCGCGAACTGCTGGGTAGCGGCACGCTCTTCGGCTTCCAGGTGCTTCCCGCCTCCTATGTTCCCAACAACCTGGTGATTCTGCCGCCTTTCGCCCTCATCCTCCTGGGATGCATCATCTGGGCGCACAGGGCTTACGACAAATCCCTTCAGGAAAAATAACCGCGACGCCTTATGGAATATATCAGCTTATTCGTAAAGTCAATCTTTGTTGACAATATGATTTTCGCATACTTCCTGGGTATGTGCTCATACCTGGCGGTATCGAAAAACGTCAAGACGGCCAACGGCCTGGGCCTTGCGGTCATCTTCGTGCTGCTCTGCACGCTGCCCATCAACTACCTGCTGAACAAGTTCGTCCTTCAGGCCGGCGCGCTGCGCTGGCTCGGAGAGAGTTTCGCAGACGTGGACCTGAGTTTCCTGAGTTTTATCCTCTTCATCGCCGTCATCGCCGCCTTCGTGCAGTTGGTGGAGATGATCGTGGAGAAGTACCTGCCCTCGCTCTATGCGTCGCTGGGTATCTTCCTTCCGCTGATTGCCGTGAACTGCGCCATCCTCGGCGCTTCCCTCTTCATGCAGCAGAAGGAATTCGCTTCGGTCGGTGAGGCGGAGGTCTATGCGCTCGGTTCCGGCATCGGCTGGTACCTGGCTATCGTGGCGCTGGCCGCCATCCGCGAGAAGCTCAGTTACAGCAATATCCCCGCGCCGCTCAAAGGCACCGGCATCGCGTTTATCACGGTGGGCCTGATGGGTATGGCGTTCATGATTTTCATGGGCATTCAGTTATAGGAGGGAAGGATTATGATTCAGACGACTATTTTTGCTTCCGCCCTGGTCATCGTCGTGGTGACCCTCTTCCTGGTGGCGCTCCTGCTCTTCGTGAAGGACAGGATCACCCCGAAGGGCAGCGTCAAGATCGACATCAACGACGGGAAAAAGGAATTGGATGTGGCGCCCGGCGGCAACCTGATGGCTACGCTTGCCGAGCAGAAGATTTTCCTGCCCTCCGCCTGCGGCGGAAAGGCCAACTGCGGCCAGTGCAAGGTGCAGGTCTTCGAAGGCGGCGGAGAGATCCTGCCTACCGAGACCGGCTTCTTCAACCGCAAGCAGATCAAGGAAGGCTGGCGGCTCGGCTGCCAGGTCAAGGTAAAGGATAACCTGAAGATCAAGGTGGCGGAAAGCGCCCTGAGCGTCAAGAAACTCGAGTGCGAGGTCATCTCCAACGAGAATGTGGCGACCTTCATCAAGGAGTTCACCGTGAAACTGCCCGAGGGCGAGCACCTCGAGTTCAAGAGCGGCGAATATATCCAGATCGACATCCCCGCCTACGAGGCCGACTTTTCCGATATGGGAGTGGCGCCGGTCTATATGGGCGACTGGGAGAAGTACGGCATCACCTCGCTCAAGTACAAGAATACCGAGCCGACGGTGCGTGCCTATTCCATGGCTTCGTATCCCGGAGAGAAGGGCATCATCAAGCTCAACGTGCGTATCGCCACGCCTCCGTTCGACAGGACCCAGCCCAAGGGCGTGTTCAAGTTCGTTCCCGGCGTGCCTCCCGGAATCGCTTCCACCTACGTCTTTTCGCGTAAGCCCGGCGACAAGGTGACCATCAGCGGTCCCTTCGGCGAGTTCCTGCTGCCGGAGAACGATCCGCAGGAGCAGGAGTACATCTTCGTGGGCGGCGGTGCCGGTATGGCTCCCCTGCGCAGCCACATCATGCAGCTCTTCCGGACGCTCAAGACCGGACGCAAGGTGCACTTCTTCTATGGCGCGCGCGCCCTGGTGGAGGCTTTCTACCTGGAGGATTTCGCGCAGATCGAGAAGGAGTTCCCGAACTTCAAGTTCCACCTGGCCCTGGACCGTCCCGATCCCGAGGCCGACAAGGCGGGCGTTCCCTATACCGCAGGCTTCGTGCACAATGTGATGTATGAGACCTACCTCAAGGATCACGAGGCACCCGAGGATATCAAGTACTTTATGTGCGGTCCGCCGATGATGGTGAACTGTGTAAATCAGTTGCTGGATTCGCTGGGGGTCGCGCCGGAGAGTATCCTCTATGATAATTTCGGGGGTTAGCCTGTAAGAAACGTTAAAATCTGTATAAGAAACGTACAAATTTTTGTGCGTTTCTTTTTTTGTATTGTTTTTAACGGAGGCTGAGGGTAGGTTTGGGCCGAAAAACCAAAAATTAAAAATGATGAAAAGAAAGAAAGTAATGTGGATGCTGCCGCTGGTGATGATGACGGCGGAGGGCTGCGATCTGACGCCGGCGGAGGAGCCCGTGCCGGTTCCGGAAGAGTTGACCCTGATCCTGGAGGCGGACTGCGGCGGGAGGGCGGTCTCCCACACGGACTATTTTGTCTATGGGGCGGATGGGGTCTGTCCGCTGGAGTATCACGAGCGGGTGGCGGGCGACGGGGCCTGTACGGCCGTCTATGAGGGCCGGGGCGGCGACAAGACGGTCGTCTGTATCGCAGATTGCCCCTATGTGCTGAATACGGAGACACTGTCCCGTTTTGATGCCATCGAAGCCCTGTCCCTTGCGCTTGCCGAAGACGATCCGGACGCGCCTGTCCTGTCGGGGACGGCGGTGCTGCATACGGATGCAGACGGAGAAGCCGAGGTGATGGTCGCCCTGACGCCCCTGCTCTGCCGCATCGAGGTGTCGCGCATCATCAATGAGATTGGCGGCTATACCCTTGTGGAAGACCCCGTGCTGTATTTGAAGGACATCAATACCGAGGTAGAGTTGCTGCGCACGAACGGCTTCCGGCAGAAGGAGATCGGCTTGCGCTCAGCGACGGTGACGCTGGCCCACGATATCGGGGCATCGGGCATCGAGCCGCACGCGGTCTTTTATGTCTATCCCAACGACAGCCGGGAGAGCGGGGCCGGTACGCCCGCCACGAGTATCGTGCTGGAAGGGACGGTACGCGGGAACAAGCGCAGTTTCAGTGTTCCCCTGCCGCCTTTTGACCGGGGAGCCCGCATCAGCGCCGCCCTGACCCTCGAAGCCGAAGGGGCCACGGCGGAGTTCAATTAAGTCAGATGTATTTTGCCGTGCAGGTACCGGCGTGCTTCAGGGCCTCGGGAGTGCCTTCGAAGACGACGGTGCCACCGCGGTCGCCGGCATCGGGTCCGAGGTCGATTACGCGGTCCGCATTGCGGATGACGTCGGGATTGTGCTCCACCACCACCAGGGAATGCCCTTCGCGAAGCAGCATATCGAAGGAACGCAGCAGTTTCTCCACATCGGAGAAGTGCAGGCCGGTCGTCGGTTCGTCGAAGATAAAGAGGATGCGTTCGCGTTTCTTCTGCGTGGCGCCGAGCGAAAGGAAATAGGCGAGTTTGACCCGCTGGCTCTCCCCGCCTGACAGGGTACTGCTGCTCTGGCCGAGCTTGATATAGCCGAGCCCCACTTCGTGCAGCGGCTGCAGACGGCGCGCCACTTCCTGTGCTTCGCTTTCCTTGCCCTCGCTGAAGAAGGCAATCGCCTCGTCGACGCTCATCCCCAGGATATCGTCCACGTTCTTACCGCGGTAGCGCACTTCCAGCACATCGGGCTTGAAGCGTTTGCCTCCGCATTCTTCGCAGACCATCGTCACGTCCGCCATGAACTGCATCGGAATGTGCACGATGCCTTCGCCCTGGCATTCCGGACAGCGGCCACCGTCGGCATTGAAGGAGAAATAGTGCGGCCCGAAGCCGTTGATCTGCGCAAACTGCTGCATCGAGAGCAACTTGCGGATTTCATCGTAAGCCTTGAGGTAGGTGACGGCATTGGAGCGCGAACTGCGGCCGATGGGGTTCTGGTCCACGTATTCCACGCGGTCGATGCGGCTCAGGTCGCCCGAAAGGGCCCGGTGCGCGCCGGGCAGGTCGCCGCTGTCGCTGAGTTTCCGGCAGAGCGCGGGATAGAGGATGCTGCCCACGAGGGTCGATTTGCCGCTGCCGCTTACGCCCGTCACCACCGTCAGGCAGCCCAGCGGGAAGTGTACGTCGATATCGCGCAGGTTGTGCTCCATCGCCCCCTCGACGACGATTTCGCCGCGGGGCTCGCACTTTTCGCGCTGATAGCGGGGCTTGAGCCCCTGCAGATATTGAAGTGTCAGGGACTTTTCCACCGCCGCCGCATCGGCGCCGGCCGCTTCTCCCTGAAAGATGATTTCGCCGCCGAAGCTGCCCGCGCCGGGACCGAGGTCCAGCAGCACGTCCGCCGCGCGGATGATTTCTTCGTCGTGCTCCACGACCACGACGGTGTTGCCCAGGTCGCGCAGGCGCCGCAGGACGCTGATGAGCCGCTGCGTATCTCGCGGATGAAGGCCGATGCTGGGTTCGTCGAGGATATACATCGAACCCACGAGCGATGCCCCGAGCGCCGCCACCAGGTTGATGCGCTGGCTCTCGCCGCCCGAAAGGGTGTTGCAGGCGCGGTCCATCGTCAGGTAGGCCAGCCCCACGTCATCGAGGCAGCGCAGGCGCGAAAGGATCTCGTCCAGCGGTTCCTGCACCAGTTCCCGCTCCGTCGGGCTCAGTTCCAGCGCCGTCAGGAAGGAAAGCAACTGCTCCACATTCATACGGAGCAGGTCGTGGATGTTGTGGCCGCCCACCTTCACCCAAAGGGCTTCCTTGCGCAGGCGGCTGCCCTTGCAGTCCGGGCAGGTCGTCCTGCCGCTGAAGCGGCTCAACATATATTTGAACTGAATCTTGTAGCGCTGCGTTTCCACCCAGGCGAAAAATTCGTGGATGCCCACGAGGGACTGGTCGTCACCCTCCACGCTGTGCGCATTCCAGATGAGGTCTTTCACCTCGTCCGACAACTGGCACCAGGGCTCGAAAATCGGAATGCCATAGCGTTCCGCCACCTGGATCAGGTGTTCGCGGAACCAGCCCATCTTGTCTCCGCGCCAGCAGGCGATGGCCCCGTCATAGATGCTTTTGGTCTTGTCCGGGATGACCAGGTCTTCGCTGATGCCGATGATCTTTCCCAGGCCGCCGCAGGCCGGGCAGGCGCCCAGCGGGCTGTTGAAACTGAAAAGGAAATCGTCGGGCTTGCGGAAAACGATGCCGTCGCATTCGAAATTGCTGTCGAAGGCGCGGCGCACGCTCCCCTGCACCACCATCATCCGACCGCCGCCACGCTGGAACGCATCGCTCACCGAAGCGAAGATGCGCGTCCGTTCGTCGGCATCATATTCCGCCTGCGGACGAATGCGGTCAATCAGCAGAAAAGCCTCCTTCGGATAGGCTTCCGGCGCCTGCAGCACCGCTTCGATGCGCACGGGGGCCCCGTCCGCCAGCAAGCGCGAATAGCCCTGCTCCTTGAGCGAAAGCAGCAGTTCCACCTTGTCGCCGAGGGCTTCCCAGCCGACCGGCGCGACGATGAAGACCGCCTCCCCGTCGTGAAGGTCCAGGATGTAACGGAACGCGTCGCGGGGTGAATCACAGCGCACTTCGCGTCCGCTCACCGGGCTGAAGGTCCGGCCGATGCGGGCGTAGATGAGGCGCAGGTAGTCGTAGATTTCCGTGGTGGTGGCCACCGTGGAGCGCGGGTTCTTGATATTGACCTTCTGCTCGATGGCGACTGCCGGAGGGATGCCGTCGATGGCATCCACGTCGGGTTTGGTCATCCGCCCGAGGAACTGGCGGGCATAGGAGGAAAGACTTTCGGCAAAGCGGCGCTGCCCCTCTGCGAAGAGGGTATCGAACGCCAGGGAGGACTTCCCTGAACCGGAAACGCCCGTCAGAACGACGAGCTGTCCCCGGGGAATGTCCACCGAAACGTTTTTGAGGTTGTTGACCCGCGCCCCGCGAATACTGATCTTGCCTTCATCCATTGTCTGCAAAGATACAAAATATTCTCGGGGGCGGAAGGCCCTCTTCGCCTATAATCTGAAGTTCAGGGAAAGCGGTCCTGCGGAGGCTTTGAAATCGCCGGGCTCGAGCACCCAATGCAAGTGTTCATCCACGAAGGCAAGGTCCGAAGCCTTGAAGGACAGTTCCACCGTCCGGGTCTGGTGAGGCTCGAGGGATACCTTGGTGAAGGCACGCAGGCGCTTGATGTCCGGAGAGATGGAAGCCACCAGGTCCGACACATACAGGAGCACGGGTTCCTTGACGCTGCGTCCGGAGCGGTTGGTGAGCGTCAGCCGGAAGCGGAGACTTTCTCCCTGCTCCACGAGTTTCAGCCCGCTGTACTCCACATCGGCATAGGAAAGGCCGTATCCGAAGGGCCACTGCACCGTCGTATTCGCTTCATAGTTGTACGCGCCCTCCATCGTCTCCATATATTCGCAAGGCTTGCAGTCGTAGGTGATAAACGCGCCGTGGAACTTGGGATAGGTGTAAGGAAGGCGGCCGGAGAAGTTGGAGGCTCCGGAAAGGAGTCGGGCCAGCGCATCCCCGCCGTAATTCCCGGGAAGGAAGGTCTGCACGATGGCGGAAGCGAGCGGAACGATTCCGCTGATCAGTCGCGGACGGCCTTCGTTGAGCACCAGGATGACCGGCTTGCCCGTAGCGCTGAGCGTTTTCACCATCGCCGTCTGGTTGGCGGACAGGTTGAGGTCATCGATGTTTCCGGGCGTCTCCGTGTAGGAATTTTCCCCGATGAAGGCAATCAGTACGTCTGCGCGGGCCATCTTTTCGGCCGCATCGCCGTCCGGGACGGGCATGTCCAGCCGGAAATCCTTGGCGTCGTAGCGCACCATTTCGCTGAATTCCACATTCTCTTTCCCGAAAGTAGCCGCAAGCGCCTCATAGAAAGTATGATAAGTGCCGATCTGCCGGGCGATGGCGTCGGTCCGGTCGCCCTGCCAGGTGTAGGTCCAACCGCCGTTCATCGAACGGAAATTGTCGGCATTGGGTCCGCAGACGAAGATCCGGGTACCCGGCTTCAGCGGGAGGATGTCGTTTTCATTCTTGAGGAGCACCATGCACTCTTCGGCCATCGTCACCGCCTCCCGGGCAAAGCCTTCGGAAGCGAAATCCTTGTACATCGATTTCAGTTCACGGGCAGGGATGTCCCAGGTCTTGCGGTCCATCAGGCCTACCCGTATCTTCAGCCGGAGGATGCGCCGTACGGCGTCGTCTATCCTGGACATCGGGACGCGGCCTTCCTTGACCAGTTCGGTCAGCAGGTCGCAGAAATCCGTGGAATACGGATCCATCGTCATATCGATGCCGGCGTTGATGGCCATGGCTATCGCCTCTTTCTTGTCCGCGGCAACGTGGTCGCGTTTCCAGAGGTTGTCGATATCCGCCCAGTCGGTAATCAGCATTCCGTCCCAATTCAGCCCCTCTTTCAACCATTCCGTGAGCAGCATTCGGTTGGCGTGGAAAGGAACGCCGCCATTGTTGGCGGAATTGACCATCACGCTCAGCGCCCCCGCCTCACAGCAGGCCTTGAAGGGCTGGAAATACTTCTCCAGCATCTCCCGGTAGGTAACGCTCGACGGGGTCCTGTCCTTGCCGCTGACGGTAGCGCCGTAGGCCAGATAATGTTTCAGGCAGGCGGCGACATTGTACATACCGATATGGTTGGGATCGCTTCCCTGAAGCCCTTTCGTCAGTTCCGAGGCCATCACGGCATTGAGCAGCACATCCTCCCCGAAGCTTTCCCAGAGCCGGGACCACAGCGGAGAGCGGGCCACATCCATCACGGGAGAATACACCCAGGGAATCAGGCAGGCCCGGCTCTCGTAAGCCGTTATCTCCCCTATCCTGCGGGGAATCTCCGGATTGAACGAGGCTCCCTGACCCACTTCCTGCGGGAAGAGGGTCGCGCCCCAGGTATAACTGGCCCCGTGAATCTGGTCCACCCCGTAGATTTCAGGGATGCCGCAGCGGGACCTGGAGGCATCGTTGAGCACGCGTATCGTCTCAGCCCAGACCTCGGGCGTCTGCGCGACCCCCTCGGGGACATTGAGGATGGAACCCACCTTGTATTTTCCAAAGACGGTCCTGACCGCATCCGCGGACAGCATTCCCCCGGCAAGGCTCTTGTCGGAGCGGTTGCTCGCGACATTGCCGTCACCGGACTGCTGGGCCACTTTGTCTATGGCGAGTTCGCACATCTGGCCGATTTTCTCCGCCAGACTCATCCGGGAAAGGATCGCTTCCACCTGCTCCTCGACGCGGGCGTCCTGCGGGATGCACTGCGCACCGGCATATTGAATCCCGGAAAAGGCAATGAGACAAAGGATTATTCTTTTCATAAAACTATTTTTGGATGGGATACAAGTGTACGAGAAGCAGCATCAGCGCGGCGAACAGGGCCGGGAAGAGCGAGAAGAGCGCCCAGATCATATTGCGGACGGATTCCTCGTCAAGGATGGTGATGACGGTCTCCCCCGTCATGGCATCCGTTCCGGAAATGAAGCCGGCAACGCCGAGGAAAGTCGCCACCAGCGCCCCCGATATGGCACTGCCGAACTTCTGCGCCATCGTCCCGGAAGAAAAGATGAGTCCGGTAGATGAGGTTCCGTTCTTTTCCGTGGCATAGTCGGCGACATCGGCATACATGGACCAGAGCAGCGGAGAATACAGTCCGATGCCCACGGAGGTCAGGACGACGGTGGCGACCATCAGCCAGATATAGGCCGGGTCCATCGGGATGAAGAAGAAGGCGACCGAAGTGATTGCACAGATGGCGGCCGCCCACATGAAGGCGGACTTCTTGCTTCCTACCTTCTTGGTGAAGGCCGGAGAGAGCCCCCCGAAAATCATGCACGTCACTTCCCCGAAGGTCATGAACACGGTGTAATTGATAATCAGACCGCTCACGGTGATGGGGCCGCCCAGGCAATAGGAAAACATATAACCGGCGACCGCATAACGGAAGCCGTTGAAGAAATTACTGCAAATCCCGACCAGCGTCAGGTGAATCCAGGGCTTGTTGCGAAAAAGGTCCGCAAAGGGCCGGAAGGAGAACTTTTCGGCACGGACGGGTTTCAGGCGTTCCTTGGTCAGGAGACCGCAGGCAAGGGTCATGAGCGCGGCCAGCGCGCCGAAACAGATGCCGATGACCGTATGCTGCTTAGTCTCCGGCTGACCGACCATCTGCTGGATGTACGGGAACGCGAGAAGGGTGATGAAGCCCATGGCATAGGCACCCACCATACGGAAGGAGGAGAATTGGTTCTTTTCGTTGTCGTCGTCCGTCATTACCCCGAGCAGCGAGCCATAGGGCACGTTCACCATGGTGTACATCGCCATCATCAGCAGGTAAAAGGAATACGCCCAGATGCGTTTCCCCACGATGCCCAGTTCCGGCGTATGCAGCAGGCAGGCGAAGACCAGGCCGAAGGGAATGGCACCGAAGATGAGCCAGGGACGATAGGTCCCCCAACGGCTTTGCGTACGGTCGGCGATGGAACCCATAAGCGGGTCGGTCACCACATCGAACAGACGCGCGATCAGCATCAGCGTCGCCGTATCGGCCACCGTCAGTCCGAAGATGTTGGTGAAGAACAGCGGAAAAGCGATGCTCATAATTTTCCAGGTGATGCCGCCGGCGGCGGCATCACCCAGAGCATAACCTATTTTCTCCTTCAAAGATGCCATAGGCTCCTGGTTATTGTTTTAGTGTGATTGATGTTATTCTGAGTCCGTTGCCGACGAGGCACATCGCACCGCGTTCCGCGATCAGGGCCTTGACCCGGTCGTCGTAAACGATGGTGTAGGTGTTCCCGGTGATGGGGCCGAAATCGGTCTGCGCGAGGATGTCGTCCTTCTCCGGATCGTCACCCCAGATCGGCGTGGTGATGCGGAGTGCCCAGTAAACCTCCGTGAGTTCCGACGCATCCATCTTCGTGTACTCGATCACAATCTCGGAACCGACCGACACGTCCGTGAACTTCCCGGCTTCGACCTTGATGTTGTTGGCATCCCAGTTCAGGGTCGCATCCCCTTCCCAGAGGACGGGATCGGCGGCTTGCACGATGCAGGAGATCTTGTAAACCCTGAGACCGTTGCCGACGAGGCACATGGCGCCGCGTTCCGCGATCAGGGCCTTGACACGGTCATCGTAAACGATGGTGTAGGTGTTCCCGGTAATGGGGCCGAAATCGGTCTGAGGAAGGATATCGTCCTTCTCCGGATCGTCACCCCAGATCGGCGTGGTGATGCGGAGCGCCCAGTAAACCTCCGTGAGTTCCGACGCATCCATCTTCGTGTACTCGATCGTGATCTCGGTGCCTGCGGGCACGTCTGCGAACTGTCCGGCTTCGACCTTGATGTTGTTGGCATCCCAGTTCAGGGCCGCTTCCCCTTCCCAGAGGATCAGTTCGGTCACGGCAGGATCCACCCATTCCTGGTCGGAGACCGTCACGTCCGCGCAGCAATAGCGTTTTCCGTCCGTCTTCTCAACGATCAGTTTGTAATCGCCCAGCGCCATCGTGGGAACGACGAAACTCAGGGCATCCTCGCTGCTCCCGACCAGCGTCGCCTCCACGGAACCTACCCAGACCTTGACGATGCCGTCCAGGTTCTTTCCGGTAGAGACCATGGTCGCGCCGGGATTGAGCCAGCGGCTGATGCCTTTATCCACGACGGGGTCCGTAGCCAGCGCACCGACATTGACCCCGAAGGTCCGCGTCGTGCTCTTGCCTGCCATCGTCGTCACCTTCAGGGTGATTTCGTGGCGGCCGGCCATCAGGGGCATATCGATGGTCAGGCCCGTAGCGATGGGCTCGGAGGTCCACAGATAGTCATACCACTCGACGGTACAGTAATCCGCAGGGGTCACGATGACCGTGATGTTCAGGTTCTCGTCCGTCTTGAGGGTTTTATAGTTCGGTGCCTCACCGCCCGTGCCCTGCGGGAAGTCCGGCTGAAGGACACGCGGGACATCGTCAGCGGAAGCCGTACTGTAAGGCTCCTGGATTTTGGCACATCCGGTAATGACGAGGGCGGCCAGCGCCACTGTCATAAGCTTTGACGTTATATGTTTCATAATGGTCTATCGGTTGATTAGTCAGTATAGTAGTGGGTCTCTGCGACATCCCACCAGATGAGGCTGTGCCAGGAGTATACTCCCTTGTCATCAAGCTGACGCGCGGTCGCTTTCTTGAATTCGGCATTGTTGTTCTCCTCTTCCGCCGCAGGGTAACGCAGACGGACAGGGATGCGGAGATCGTCTTCGCCACGCTGCATGTTGGCCTCTTCCGGCACGGAACGACGGTCCTTGAGGGCGGGATAGTCGCTGCGGCGCTGGTTGGCCCAACCTTCGATGGGGTTGGTCAGATGAAGGATCCAGGCCTGGAGGTTGATGGCTTCCTTCGGGTTGTCCCCGAGTGACATCGCATCGACGAAATCGTCGATTTCCCCGGCCGACATCGTCTCGATGCTGTAATTGGCATTGAGGAAGTCGAGAGAAGAGCGGATACCGTCCTTATAGTGGCTCTCGACGCTTCCGTCGACCGCCCAGCCCATCAGTTTGGCTTCGGCAAGGAGGAACTCGGTCTCGGCGCTGGTAAACACGACACCCGGGCAGTTGGCCTGTTCGAGGGCGATGTTGATGAACGGACGCGTCAGACGGGCCGGATAGTTGTTCTTGTCATAGCCGGCATTGGGATCCTCTTTGACAAGGCGGGCCAGCGTAGGAAGGTCTTTATCCTCCGGAACGACGGGCCAGTTGTTGTACCAGGCCTCGCCGACATCGTTGGGCTGAATGCCGGCCTTGCTGTCCGGGGAGATGGCGCGCTGGGCTTCACCCCAGGCAATCACCTCGTCCGTCAGGTCGTAGCAGCCGTCGGCCGCCGCCGCATTCCGCTTCGCATTCAGGTAGTTGCGGCAGATTCGGTACAGACGAGGATCCCCGTTCTCCTGCATATAGCGGTAGAGTGTCTTGCAGACGAAGGAGGGGGAGGTAGGATCCTGTCCCCAGAGGGTCTCGCTGAGAGCATTGGCACGGAAATCGAGGTCAACCGCACCCTGGTAGAAAGTGAAGGACTTGGAAAGATACTTGATCAGGACATTGTCCGACGCCGTAGACACATAACCGCCGGAAGCGAGAACGGCCGCCTCGAATTCTTTCCTGGCCTTGTCGGGCACTACACTGGAAAGACGCATGGCAAAGCGCATACGGAGGGAGTTGGCAAACTTCTTCCAGGCATCCGTGTTGCCACCCATGGAGGAGACGTCACCGGTAATCTTGTCCGAGCCCGTGCCCAGGAGGTCCACGCATTCGGTCAGTTCCTCAAAGAAGAACTCGTAGGCTTCCTGAACCGTATCGTACTTTGGATAGAGGATCCTTTCGGTTGCTCCCTTTCCGGCTTCCCGGCAGGGTGCGTCCCCGTAGCAGTCCACAATCTGGGAAAGCAGATAGACGCGATAGACGCGGAGCGCAGCGTTGAGGTTGGTCTGGTCCTTGGAGATTTCAATGGCCTGAACGATGTTCTTGATGCCTACGCTATAGAGTTTATCCCATAATTTACGGGAATAATCATCCTTGTACATATTCTGTCCGGCATAGGTAGCCACGTTCCAGCCACCGGCATAATACTGGACAAAACCTGTAATGTAACAACGGTACGTATCCATCATGTCAAAGTCCCCGTAGGTCTGCAACATACTGGTCGTAAGCAGGTTGTTCGGATCTACCGTCGATGTCTTGGTATCGTCGGTATTGATGGCCGTCATATATTCCTTGCTGCAGGACGTGAGGGCAAGTGCCCCTGCAGCAACGATGACGAACATTTTGTAACTTATATTTTTCATATCGGTAGTGCTGATGGATTAGAATTTGAAATTGATGTTGAAGCCATAACTGCGACGCGACGGCAGGGAACCATATTCAAGTCCCATACCTGAAGTGTTGTATGCAGAATCCGGGTCGATGTTGGGGATATTCTTCCAGATGATGAAAGGATTCCGGGCCACAAAGGAAAGGCTGAGTCCCTGGATCTTGTTGTTGAACCACTTCTGCGGGAAGGTATAGCCGAAGGTAATCTCACGGCACTTCACATAAGAGTTGTCATAGACGAAGAGGGAGGGCATATTGGCTGCCGCAAACTCCCAGTAGGCCTGCGGGTCGACGGGAATGTCATTCTGGCGGTAGGTGCCGTCCGCATTCTTCGTCACGCCCGGGGCGATATAGCCCTGGCAGTTGCCGGAAGCACGCCACTCGCTGATGGACATGTTCGCCGCACGGCGCCTTTCCTCGGAAGCATACCAGAGTTCACGGCCGGCAACGGTCTCCATCGCCTTACCGGACTCATAGGCGCTGGCCATGGACATCGAATAGAGGTCAGCACCCATCTTCATGTCGAAGCCTGCGCTCAGGCGGAAGTTCTTGTAGGAGAGCGTCGCATAGAAGCCACCCGACCAATCCCAGGAAGCATTACCGATGGTCTTGAGACCGGAGTTGTCCACTTCGGGAAGACCATTGTCCATAATGATGACCTGGCCGTCTTCGGTACGCTTGACATCGTATCCGCGGATGGCGCCGAAGTTCTCACCCACCATGGCACCGACGGTAACTCCCTTCCAGGAGGCCTTCTCGATTTCCATGAAATCCATTCCCTCGATCAGGTCGAGTACCTTGTTGTTGTTCTTGGCGAAGTTTACGCCAAGGTCGAGGGCCCATCCGTTCACGTCGAATGCACGTCCGTTGACGGCAAGTTCAAAACCTTCATTCTTGATGCAGCCGGCATTGACGAGGCTGTACATATAACCGGATGCGGAGGTCGTGGCCAGCCGGATGATCTGATCGCGGGAGGTCTGGTTGTAGTAGGTGAAATCGATGGACAGACGATTGTCGAACAATTTCATTTCCAGACCGGTCTCGAAGGAGTCCGTCATGGTCGGCCTGAGGTCAGGATTGGGAATCGTTTCGCTGTTGATACGGGCGAGCGTATAGCCGGAATATCCGTACTTGCCCGTCGTATAGTTGGTGGTCAGCATATAAGGGTCGGTATCGGAACCCACCCGAGCCCAGGAAAGCCTCACCTTCGCATAAGGGAGGATCTTCTTGCTGTTGATGATTTCCGAGAAGACGACGCTACCGGAAACGGAGGGATAGAGATACACGTTGTTCTTCACGGGAAGGGTCGAAGACTGGTCGCAACGGAGCGTCGCTTCCAGATAATAGGTGCTCTTGAAACCTACGCTGACATTACCGAAGGCGGAATTGATCTGCTTCTTGTAACTGTCCTGCTGGATATTCTGCTCCTCATAGTTGGTAATCGCGATGCGGTTACGCATAAGTTCCTCGGTCCCGGTCAGGAGGTTCGTGTGGTTGTCCACCTTGAACAGGTTGGCACCGAGCGTTCCGGTCAGGCTCCATTCGCCCCAGGAATTGTTGTAAAGGGCCAGGAGTTCCGCGTTGAGCGTACGGTTGTTGTAAGTGTTGACCTCCATCTTTCCGCTGTCGGTACCCGGCGTCGAACGAGCGATATAATCCTGGAATTCCATCCTGTTGATATCGGTACCGATGGTTCCCTGGAGTTTGAAGTGCTTCGTCACGTTGACGACGATCTTTCCGGTGAGACGGAACACATCCTTGGTACTCTTGTTCTCGTTCTTGTAGAGATCCCAGTAAGGGTTGCGGTCATACTCGCTGCGGCCGTTCCAGTTGGCGTAGTTGCCGTCGGAATCCATATAATCCCTGAGCCAGTTCTGGTCGAAGGTGGTCGCCAGGACCATCAGGTTCTTACCGACATTGCTGCGGGAATCGCCGAGGGCCGGACGGTTGAGCACGTCTTCGTGGGTGTAGTTGGCCGTGAAGTCGAGGTCCACGATACCCAGGGAGGTGTTGACACGCAGGTTGAAGTTGTCGCGGCTCATCTTGGAATTGGGAAGGATGTCGTTGTTACGCATATCCGTGAAGGAGAAGCGCACACCGGTATTCCCGGTATGGGTGGAGACGATCGCCGTGTTCTGTGCGGTGAAACCCGTGCGGAAGAAACCGGACGAGTTGTTCGGGATGATCTTATAGGGATGCGACTGGTTGTTGAAGTCGTAGTGCATCACATAACTGTCGGCCTTGGGGCCCCAGCTCCTGTTGGTCGCCGTGGACATATCCACCGTGTACTGGCCGTTGATGCCCTGGCCGTAGATCTGCTGGATGTTGTCCCAGTTTTCCGCCTGGGTGTCGACCGTGAAGGAACCGTTGTACTCAACGCTGAAACGGCCCTTCTCCGCCTGCTTCGTCGTGATGAGGATCACGCCGTGCGAAGCGCGGGAACCGTAGAGTGCGGAAGCGGCAGGGCCCTTCAGCACCGTCATGTTCTCGATATCGTCCGGATTGATGGCGGAGATTCCGTCTCCGAGATCATAGCCGCTGCCGCCGCTGGCGCTGGCGAAGTTGGTATTGTCCAGGGGAACGCCGTCAATCACGTAGAGCGGCTGGTTGTTGCCGGTCATTTCCGTCGCACCGCGAAGCTGGACGTAGGTGGATCCGGAAGGACCTGCGGAGGTCTGCTGGACGACGAGGCCGGCCACCTTACCGGAAAGGGAATTGATGACATTCGGCTCCTTCGCCTTGGTCAGTTCTTCTCCCTTGACTTCGGAGACGCCGTAACCCAGCGCCTTCCTTTCCCTCTTGATACCCAGAGCGGTAACGACAACCTCGGAAAGGAGCGTGGTGTCGTCCTCCAGAAGGACGTTGATGGGGCCGTTGCCCACGACAAGCTCTTTGGAGCCATAGCCCATAAAGGAAATGACGAGGACATCTCCGGGTTTTGCCTCAATGGTAAAATTCCCGTCCATATCCGTCACCGTGCCCGTGCTCGTTCCCTTGATCATAACGGTAGCCCCCATCAGGCCGCCGAGTGCATCAGAAACCGAACCCGTCACCTTCTCCTGTTGCTGAACGGCAGCAGGAGCAGCGGCAAAGGCGGACACTGCCGGCGTTCCAGCCAGGACCGTCAGGAGCAAGGCGCCAATGCACATTTTACGATTAGTTTTAGTTTCCATTATTAATGTATTTAGGTTATTGATAATGTCTTTATAGCGATGACCGTCAATGACTTGGGGCCCTGTCATAAATGGACTCCAGGGTGTAGGACGGATCCGTGTTGTTCCAGGTATCCACCATCAGGGTGACGATCTCCTTTCCGTTGTTGATCCATTTCCCGTCATCGTGCTCCATCAGGCCGAAGGCCTCGCCGCCCACCTTCTTGCTGCCGTTATCCCAGAACATGACGGGCATCCGGTGGTTGCGCAGCGCCTTGATGGTGTATTCCAGATAATATTTGCGGAAAGCCTCCGCCTTGGCGTTGGAGCGATGGACGCAGCCGTACTCGCCCAGGTAAACCGGGATACCGCGCCGGACGAAGCGGTTGTAGAGCGCATCGAGCGTAGCGCAGAATTCCCTCTCCCCTGCCTTGTCCGGAACGACGTCCACGCCGGTGTGGCCCCATTCATTGTACAATCCGGCTCCGGCATAATCCCAGGGATCGTACATATGGACGGCAACCATGATCCGGTTGGGAACTTCATCCTCGGGGATGGCCAGGTACTTGATGGTCAGTCCGGGCTGGGCGACATAGCCGGGGATGCCGATATAGCGGGTGGCGTTCTGGCCGCCGGTCGCACGGATCACATCCACGCAGAGCTGGTTCCACTCATTCAGGACGCGGTACTGCGCGCCGCCGTCCGTCAGGTTCGTACCATTCCCCCACTTTCCGTCCTGGATCTCGTTCATGGTCTCGAAGATGAGCCAGTCGCCCTCGTTCTTGAAACGGGAGGCGATCTGGTTCCATACCATGGCCAGTTTCAACTTGATTTCCTGGTTCTTGGCTTCGTCCTTGGCGGCATCGGCCACATTCAGCCAGAAATAGCCCTGCCTGGCAGGATCCGTCTCGGCGCCGAAGCCGTCGTGGTGGATGTTCACGATGCATTTCAGCCCGGCCTTCTTGGCATAGGAGGCGACCTGCGCCACGCGGTCCATCCACGACTTCTCGATGGCATAGCCGGGCCCCTTGCCGATGTGCCCCATCCAGGTGACGGGGATGCGCACCGAGGAAATTCCGGCCGCCTTCAGGGCGTCAAACAACTTCTGCGTGGCGGCGGGATTCCCCCAGGAGGTCTCGTTGCTGACCCCGTCGACGTGCGCATCCAGGTTGTTTCCCAGATTCCAGCCGATTCCCATGGAGAGCGCAAAAGCCAGAGGGTCGTCCGCAGGAGCGTCCTCCTTCCCGGGATTCGTCTTGTCGCAGGCGATGAGGGGAGACACCGCCAGGAGCGCACAGAGGAATGCGACGATTTTCATCATTGGTTTTTTCATATACGTCATAGTGTTATCGTCATCTCCTTCCCCAGCGGTTCATAGGGGATGAAGACGGGTTTGTCCAATTTGTTCTTTCCTTCGGGATTCAGGACCGTAATCGTGTACCGGGCCCCGCGGATGCGGCGACGCACGGTATATTCCTTCAGCGACGAAGGGATGCAGGGGTCAAACACGATACCGTCATAGCCGGGATGGATGCCCAGGATAAACTGCGAGACCGTCACCCAGTTCCAGGCGGCCGTACCGGTGAGCCAGGAATTCTTCGCTTCTCCGGGCAGGGCCGACTCCTTGCCGGCCATGCACTGGGAATAGACATAGGGCTCCGTCCGATGGATCTTCTGGTCCCGGATCCAGGCCGGGGCAATCTTGGTATAGTGATCCCAGGCATCGTCTCCGCGGCCGCAGCGGGTCTCGGCGATGATGACCCAGGGGTTGTTGTGGCAGAAGATTCCGCCGTTCTCCTTATAGCCCGCAGGATAGGAGGACTGTTCCCCCAGTTCGATGTGATAGCGCGAATAGGCCGGATAATTGAGCACGATCCCGTGCTCGGTATCCAGATATTTCTTGACCGCATCCAGCGCCTTTTCCGGCATCCCCTGCGCCTTGCCGATCCCGGCCATCGCGCACCAGCCCTGGCTTTCGATGAAGATTTTCCCTTCTTCGTTTTCGGAAGAACCGATCTTCGCACCGAAGAAATCATAGGCGCGCAGGTACCATTCGCCGTCCCAGCCATATTCCTCCACAGCCTTTTCCATCGTCCGGACCGCCTCGGCCGCCCTTGCCGCCTCCTCCTTCTTGCCGATGCGCTCACACAACCCGACATACAGCCTGCCGCAATAGACGAACAGGCCGGCAATCATCAGGGATTCCGCTCGCGAACCTTCTTCTTTGTTCGCCGTCGTCTGGAAGGACTCGTCGGGATTGGTGGAAAAACAGTTGAGGTTCAGGCAGTCGTTCCAGTCGGCCCGGCCGATGAGCGGAAGGCCGTGAGGCCCCAGGTTCTCCGTAATATGATTGAAAGAAACCCGGAGATGCTCGAACATCGGCGTTTCCGTATGCGCCGCGTTGTCGAAGGGCACCTTCTCGTCAAGGATGGAGAAATCGCCCGTTTCCTTAATATAGGATACGGTGCCGAAGATCAGCCACAGCGGATCGTCGTTGAATCCGCCTCCGATATCATTGTTCCCCCGCTTGGTGAGCGGCTGGTACTGGTGGTAACAGCCTCCGTCAGGGAACTGCGTGGAAGCCAGGTCGATGAGCCGCTGACGGGCACGCTGGGGCATCAGATGCACGAAGCCGGCGATGTCCTGGTTCGAGTCCCGGAAGCCCATCCCCCGGCCTACGCCGGATTCGAAGTAACTGGCGGAACGGGACATGCAGAAGGTGATCATGCACTGGTATTGATTCCAGATGTTCACCATCCTGTCGAGCCGGGGTTCGGAACTGTCCACGTGGAAAGATTCCAGTAAGTTCCCCCAGAAGGCACGCAGGTCGGAAAACGCAGTATCGACGGCCTCCGGCGACGAAAAGCGGCGGATCAGGGCACGGGCCTTTTCCTTATTGACCTTTCCCGGCGACTCCCACTTGTCCTTCTCCTCATTCTCGACATAGCCCAATACGAAGACCAGGTCCGTGGACTGGCCGGGAAGAAGGGTAAGTTCCACACAGTGCGAAGCCACGGGACTCCAGCCATGCGCGTGGCTGAGACGGCTGCGTCCTTCGAGGACGGCCTGCGGCGCGTCGAAGCCGTTGTACATCCCCAGGAAGGACTCCCTGTCCGTATCGAAGCCGGCAACCGGGACGTTGACGGAATAAAAGGCATAGTGATTCCTGCGCTCGCGGTATTCCGTCGTGTGGTAGATGACGGACCCGTCGATCTCCACCTCGCCGGTGGAAAGGTTCCGCTGGAAATTCTCCATATCCGTCTGCCCGTTCCACAGGCACCACTCGACGAAGGAAAACAACTGAATCGTCCTGGGTGCGTCGCCGTGATTGGTCAGGCTGAGTTTCTGCACCTCGGCACAGCAGTTCAGCGGGACGAAGAACAGGACGGAAGCCTCCAGTCCGTTCTTCTCTCCCGTGATCCGGGTATAGCCCATTCCGTGACGGCATTCATAACGGTCGAGCGCGGTCTTGCAGGGCTTCCAACCGGGATTCCAGACCACATCCCCTTCCTTGATATAGAAATAGCGTCCACCGTTGTCCATAGGGACGCCATTGTAGCGATAACGGGTGATACGGCGCAGTTTGGCATCCTTATAAAAGGAATACCCGCCTGCCGTATTGCTGATCAAGGAAAAGAAATCCCGATTGCCAAGATAGTTGATCCAAGGATATGGTGTTGCTGGCTCTTTTATGACGAACTCCTTTGCAGCGTCGTCGAAGAATCCATAGTTATCAGTCATTTAGTGTATCTATTGCAGTTTTCAACCGCTGCAAATATAGCAGGTATTTTACCCAATAATATACACTATTCTACCCAAACTTTTCTCAAAACTTACTTTATACAAGAAATACGTTCTTTTTATAACTATCCCTAAACTCCTTGGGGGTGATTTCCTTTACGTTTTTAAATATTCTATTGAAATTCGAAATAGTATTAAAGCCACAACGATATGCAATCTCAGCAATCGTCATCGTACTGTCAACGAGCAGATTGGCCGCGTGCCCTATCCTCACCTCATTGATGTAGTTCGATACGGAACGGTTGGTCCGCTGCTTGAAGAAGCGGCTGAGCGCATTGGGCGTCATGCCGATCATATCCGAAAGGAGCTCGATGCGGATTTCCTCCTGATAATGGGCATCGATATAATCTTTCAGTTTCTGGATGCGGCGGCTGGTCACCGGGGTTTCGATATGGGAGTAATGGGAGGAGGACAGGGTGTGATAATCCCCGGAGACGGCCAGGTCATGGAGGATGGCCAGGAGGCTCTGCGCCGAATAGAACGACTCGTCGCTCTTGACGAGCTGGTTGATCCGCGAATATACCGTCATGATCGCCTCCATCCCGAAGGAGATTCCCACCTGAGCCTTTTCAAACATCTCCCGGATGGGTTGCATGAAGTTCCGGGCCAGGACCGATTCGGGCAGGAGGTCCGCCGGCATCATGATGGTAATCTCGTGTATCGTGGCGGACTTGCACTCATGCTGTTCCCAGACGTGCTCCAGGTTACAGCCGACCAGGGCGAGGTCATAGTCCCCGAGGAGTTCGACATTGTCGCCGACTATCCTCCTGGCCTCCTTGCAATGCTCCACGAAATTCAACTCGATGACGTTGTGCTTGTGGAGGGGGTAGTTGAAGCAAGGCTTGTAACGCTCCTGGATATAATAGCAGTCGCGCGCTCCGATAGGAGGGATTTCGATGATCAGGTTTCCCATACGCCAAACATCTGCGGCACCTTCGCACTCGCGGCCTTGAACAGGGCCAGCTGGTTGCGAGTCCGGACCAGGTTATGCTCCGGATACTTTATTTTATAATAGGTATCGCCATTGATATAATCCGTGAAGAAGCGCACCGCCTGCATATAAGGGAACAGGCAGGCCGCATAGGGCAGATTCTCCTTTTCTATCTCCGTCAGGAAGGAAGCGGCGCTTTCCAGATAGCCCCTGGCGAAGGATTCGAAGATATCCATCCGGAAGTCCACCTTGTCCACCTGCGGGTCATCCTCCGCCACCGGATTGGCCGCCGTGCGCAGGAAATCGCCGAAATCGGAAAAGACGAAGGAAGGCATCAGCGTATCCAGGTCGATGACGCAGAGGATATTCCCGTCGGCATCGAAAAGCATATTGTTGACTTTGGTATCGCAATGGCAGATGCGTTTGGGCAACTTCCCCTCGCGATAGAGCCGCTCCGCCTTGCACATTTCCTCCTCGTGGGGCAGCAGTTCCGCCAGGATGGCCTGCACCTCCGGCTCCGCCATACGTCCCGCCCTGTCGGCGGCGACGGCTTCGTGCAGCTGACGGGCGCGCAGTTCCATATTGTGGAAATCGGGGATGGTCTCCCCCAGGGTATCGGGAAGGTCCGCGAGCATCGCTTCGAAAGCACCGAAGGCCTTGCCCGCACAGTAGGCATTGTGCGGATTGACCGCTTCGTAGGTATAGGCGTCGCGGATGAAAACGGAAACGCGCCAGTAGCCCTTCCCGTCAGTCCAGTAGCTTTTTTCGCCGCCATCGGCCTTCAGATAGCGCAGCACCTTGCGGTCGATATCCGTTTCGCCGGCCGCCTCCAGTTTTCTGCGGATGTGCGCGGTCGCGCAGTCGATATTGTGCTGCAGCAGGTCCACGTCGGTAAAAATCGCGTTGTTGATGCGCTGGAGCACATAGTCGTCCGGGCCGTCGGTCTTTACCCTAAAAGTATCGTTGATGAGGCCGCTCCCCAGCGGCGCGATGTCCAGCACCTTGCCCTGAACGGCGAAGTGGTGCACGATTTCAAGAAGGTCGCTGCGCATCATTCCGCCATTTTAAGCGACAGGCCGTCGATTTTGTCCCATTCCCCCCTGGTGAAGTCCGGCATAACCACCGGCATACTGCCGTGGAGGATGGAGACCTCGGTCAGTTCGACCAGCGAACTCCACTCGGCGGCGTCATAAACGTCCTGGTCGAGCGGAAGTCCGTTGTGGAGACAGTAGATGAGCCTGTAATCCATAATGAAATCCATACCGCCGTGGCCGCCGACCTTGCGGGCTTTCTCCGCCAGGCCGCCCTCGCGCGTGATGGGGTGCTGATAATGCGCCATCAGCGAATCCCGCTGGGCGTCCGGCATATACTTCTCCGCATCCAGGTTCTCCGAGTCGAGACCCTCCAGATTGCCGGGGTCAAGGGCGATGCCGAGGTTAGGATACTTGTTGGCAAAGCCCTCCGTGCCCGTAAGCTGGTACATCCTGCTGTAGGGACGCGGCGTAACGACAGCGTGCTCCACGAGGATCGTCTTCCCCTTGCGGGTGCGGATGAGGGTGCTGGTGTTGTCGCCGTTGGCATAGACATAGGCTCCCTCGCCATAGCGCTTGTCGCAGATGGCCTGGCCGCGGAAAGCCTTGCTGTCCATCGAGACCAGCACGTCCATCTTGTCTCCCCGGTGGATATTGAGCGCCTGGCAGACGGGGCCGATGCCGTGGGTGGGATAGACGTCGCCGTGGTGGTCGCGGTTGTAGGTCATGCGCCAGTCGCCGGCATAATTGTCCCACCAGGGGTCAAGATTGTGGCAATACGAACCCTCTACGTGTACGATTTCGCCGAAGAGTCCCTGCTGCGCCATATTGAGGCAGGTCAGTTCAAAGAAGTCGTAGCAGCAGTTCTCGAGCATGATGCAGTGCTTGCGGGTGCGCTCGGAAGTATTGACGAGGGCCCAGCACTCCTTGATGCTGGTGGCCGCGGGGACCTCGATGGCCACGTGCTTGCCATGCTCCATCGCGTACACGGCCATCTTCGTATGGAACTGCCAGGGAACGGCGAGATAGACCAGGTCCACATCCTCCAGTTCGCAAAGCTGCATCCAGCCGTCCTCGCTGGTGAACTCGTGGACGGCCCGGGGCGCGCCGCGCTTCACGAGCGACTTCTGCGCCTTTTCCACCCGCTCGGGGTTCATGTCGCAGAGCGCCACCACGGTGGCATCGTCAATATAAGGGAAACGCTTGACGACATTCCTTCCGCGGTCGCCCAGGCCGATCAGGCCCACCCGCACGTGCTCGATAGGGTCGCAGGCATATCCCAGCATCGACTGCTGGTCCGCCGGACGCGGAGGCGTGTTATAGACGACCTGGTGATTCTTGATCTTGTACCCGTACTCATCCGTGCTGCAGCCGGCAAGGCCGAGGACAAGCAGGGAAACCAACGCGAAAGGAAAAAGCTTCTTCATATCTTTAAGAACAATTTATTTCTGTACATAAGCCCCAGCAGGCAGAAGAGCAGCACGGCGTTGCCGAGGGCCTGCGGGAAAGTAGCGTGAGGCAGGAATTCGCCGATACAGTAGGCCGTAATGGCGTTCATCCCGTAGATTTTCAGCCAGGAGAGGCCCCTGCGCCAGCCCCGGACATCCACGATATAATAGGTCAGGGCCGTAAGCAGGAAGCAGATGCCCCCGGAGTACAGGGTCATCGTGCTGCTCCAGATTTTCTTGATAATCGGGAACAGCGGGCTCAAGAGCAGGCCTGCGGCGATGAGGGCGATGCCGACGAGGGCTACCCCAAGCGCCCTGCCCGCCGGGGTACGCTTCTCGCAGCGGAGCATCTGTCCGGCGAAGCAGCCCAGCAGCACCGTTACGGCAAAATTGAGGCTGGAAAGCACCCAGGTATACTGATAGCGCTTCATAAAACGCCAGCTGCCGTCTTCCGCCCAGGCGACGCCGTCCCGATGGAAGCCCAGCACCGCCTTGTCCACCGTCATCGCCACATTCTCCTGCGGATCGACATTCATTCCCGTCAGGGCGAAAGCCACCCAATAGAGCGCAAACAGCAGCAGCGCCGCCACGATCTGCCCCTTCGTATCCGTATGGACAAAGAGCAAAGCCGTGACGACATAGCCCACGGCGATGGCCTGCAGCGTATTGGCGAAGGGATGGAACAGCTTCCAGTCCCAGAGCAGCAGGTTCCCCTGCACGAGCCAACCGAGGAAAAACAGGACGATGAAGCGTCGGAGCAACTTCAGGTAGAAGGCCCGCCCCGGCTTCTCCCCCGCCTTGTAGCGGGCCATGGAGAAGGGAATGGTGATGCCCGACATAAAGAGGAAAAGCGGCATAATGATATCCCATACCACGAATCCTTCCCATTTCACGTGCTGCAACTGATGCGAGAGCCACGCCGTTCCTTCCGGCCACAACTTACAGGCGTTCAGCAATACCGGTCCCAGGAACAAGAGCAGGAACATATCTGCTCCACGCAGGATATCCAGGGATTCGAGCCTGGCGGATACGGGCTTACGGTCAGTCATACTGCAAATGTACGCAAAAAATTGTATTTTTGTTTCTTTGATTGTCTCTCTGGAAATGGTCAAGAAAATCCTCCTTCTGACAGGCCTCATCCTTGCATTGAGCGGATGCGGGCGAATGCAGAACCGAAAGGGATATATCCACCGGGAACTGTTTGACCGCATCGACGGGACGGTTCGGGAAGAAAAACTTTACACAAATATCAATTTACAGCGGCAGTTCGGTATGACGCCCACGGAATACCGGCAGAACGCTGCAAAGGCTTGTTGGTCCGCCCCGTCTGCGATTAATCCGAAATACCGGACTCCGTAAAGTCAAGGTCTTCTCCACCGATCATTTCGTTGGAGCCGGCAAGGAGAACCTCTTCGCAGGAGGAGAGGATGACCAGTATCTTTGGTTTTATGTAGTTCATACTCTCCCCCCGTTAGTTTCCTTCATAGTAAGCCTTGAGCGCCGCGATATCGGCCGGGGTCAGCACGTCGGACGTCATAATGAATTCGTCCATCCGGGCCGGGAGTTTATACTCCAGCGTTCCCGTTCCATCCTGGCCGATATTGAGGTTCAGGGAGTCGAAAGACGTATTTGCAAGCGCAGCGGGGATTTCCGCCTCGTCGCCATCGATAAAGTCATAGAAAACACGGACCTTGCGGTTGGGCCGGTCTACGGTAAGGATCACGTGCATCCATCCCTGATTGTAATTGGACGGGAGGGTGCGCTCGAAATCCATCCTGTTCTTGTTGCCGTCCCCCACATTGAACTTGACGTCCTTGGTGCCCCGGTAGGACAAGATGAATCCCTTGTATACGCCTTCCTGCCAGTCCTTGTTGGAGATCAGTCCCGGGTCCGCCGCCGAGGGGCTCACCACGGAACCCTTCAGCCAGAAAGCCACGGAGAAGGAACCTGTCCCCACCTTCACATCCTTCAGCGTAACATAACCGTAATTCAGCGCCACGCCCTTCCCGAAGTAGGCATCCTCATACTGCAGCGTACCTGACTGGCTGGTCTGCACGTTCCCGAAAGCGTCACTGATACTCTCGTCAAAAGGCAGGTAGGCGACGATGTCGTGACCTTCCAGCAGGGACTCCAACTGGGACGGGGCCGGAGTAGGCTCCGTCTGGTGATTGCGGTACTTGGTGCCGGGGATTTGGGTTTCCCTGCGCGGCCCGACCTCGGTGACATCCTTGAAGACGCCCGCAGGAACGTGGCCGCTCCAGGTCTCGGGGAAATCAAACCCTAGCGCGTAAGCGGCGATGGCGGCAACATCACGGCCCTCCGCCTCCACGATCGTCCCGCTGGCCACGGTCTTTCCAGCCACGCCCAGGAATACGTATTTCTCCGCATCCGAGTCGCCGCCATGCGACTTGTTGAGTCCGCCGTGATCCGCCGTGACGATGAACAGGGTCTCGTCCAGGACGCCATTGCGTTTCAACTGATCGTAAATCCGTCCGACCAGCGCATCCGCCGTACTGATAGTGGCCAGATAGATATCCGTCCCAAAGCCATAGGTCTCTCCGATGTCATCGGGGGACGAGAACTGGACGAACATCAGCGTAGGTGTCTTGCTCCTCAGGTACGTGAGAATCCTGCCAGTCACTTCGGCGTCATCCGCCCCGGTTCCCTTCTCAACGCCCAGGTTGTTCTCCACGACACCGATGTTGATGGGATTCCACTCCACGAAGGAAGCCAGTTCCGCCTCCGGCATCGCCTCCCTGACGACCCTGAAGACGGACGGATAAGGGCTGTACAAAGGATAAGGCTTCTTCTCGATAATGGCATTGGTGCATCCGTGGAATTCAGGAAGGACGCCGTGCAGGATGGAGGCCCAGCCCTGGGCGCTCATCGTCGGGAGCGCCATCCTGGACCGGTAAGTGGTCGCCTGCCCGGCGAAGATCTCGTCGCAGCGGGGCGTGTCCGTATCCCTGAAGAAGGCTCCGGCACCGTCCACGCCGATGATGACGACGTGCTTGTACGCACCCTTGCTGATTCCCGGAACAAGCTCCTGCTTCTGCCGATATTCGTTCCTCTCGTCCTCGCTCATCGCAACATAGGTCGCACCGCTGTCAAGGTTGATGGCGCGATGGACCTCGGTACGCTTGAATTCCTTGGCACTTCCGTATACGACGACGGCCTTTTCCGTTTCCGTCCTGAAGGTAACGGTAAAGCCCTGGGCAAAATCGGTCGGGAAGAAGGAAAGATAATATAATACGCCCGTCTGCAGGGTCTGGCCGACGGGGGCGAAAAGGGTAATTTCTTTTTCCTCTGTGGTGTTTTCAAGGATAATCGGGAGACTGTCGCCGTCCATCCCAACCTGGAACTTGCCGGCCAGGACTTCGCCGTTGTTTCCCTTGAAGCTGATAGAAGTCACGCCCTCCCTGGTGAAGGAGCAGCGGAATCCGGCGCAAATCGCACGGAAGGAAAGAAACATATTCCCGGAACGGGCGAGCGTCGGCCACTGGCCATCCGCGAAAGTCTCCGCAGCCGCCTTCTGATAGGGCGAAAGCGAGGTAGCGATGCCCGTGCCGTCGAAGGAAGCGTAAGGGTCATAGGGATACAGGGCCCAGTAATCGCAGGGGGAAGATTCGTCCACTTCGCCCGTAAGCGTATTCAGGGTTCCTTTGAACTGCGCCCTGGCCACGGGGGCATCGTTCGTCGACATAAACTTGCTCCCGGCAGCGTCGCTATAGAAAATGCTGATGGACTCGTGCGCAGTCCACCATACGGAAGCGCCGTCTTCCTGCACGGCGGTCTTTGAACCACTCCCCTCGTTCGTCGCTTCAAAAACCATCTCCACCTGCCCGGGCAGGTTGGCGTTCATCTCTTCCTTTTCTCCTTTAACCGAGCAGGAAACCATCCCTGTCAGCGCCGCAAGGGCCAGCAGCGTCCATCGCTTTGATACAGCTATCATAGAATCCGTTAATTAAATAATCAAGTTACTTGGGCAAAGATAGCATTTCCCCCGGATTAATCTCACTACAATTAGTGATTTTTTTAGAACAGAACGATAAAGAAACAACCCGTTCCGGATGGAACAGGTTGTTGATTTGCGGTGCGGAAGGGACTCGAACCCTCGACCTCCGGCGTGACAGGCCGGCATTCTAACCAGCTGAACTACCGCACCAGACTGGTTGCTTCCAACGGAAGCGGATGCAAAGATAACGATAATTTCCGAATCCCCAAAAAAAATTGTTCGAATCTTAGAGGCGCTTGAGCAGCGCCTCCGTCTGAGCCTCGTAACCCGGTTTGCGTAAAAGGGCGAACATATTCTTCTTGTACGCCTCCACGCCGGGCTGGTTGAAAGGATTCACACCCAGCACGTACGCCGAGATACCGCAGGCGAATTCAAAGAAGTAGAAAATCGCGCCGAGGTTCTTTTCGTCGATGCGCTCGATCGCCACTTCCATCTGGGGCACTCCCCCGTCGATGTGGGCCACCTTCACGCCCAGGCGCGCCATCGCATTGCAATGCTCCACGTGCTGTCCGGCGAGGAAGTTCAGGCCGTCGAGATTCTGCTCATCGCTGCCGATCACTACGCTGCGGTTGGCCTTTTCAATGTTGATGACCGTCTCGAACATAACGCGGCTGCCCTCCTGAATGAACTGTCCCATCGAGTGCAGGTCGGCCGTATTGGTGACGCTGGCCGGGAAGATGCCCTTCCCGTCCTTGCCCTCGGACTCGCCGTAGAGCTGCTTCCACCATTCCGCGAGGTAGGTAAACTTGGGATTGTAGGTAACGAGGATTTCAACGGCTTTGCCGTAGCGTTCGTGCAGGAGGTTGCGCATCGCCGCATACTGCACGGCGGCATTGGCTTCGCTGCGGTCCAGCAGGGCCTTGCGCTCCTGCGCGGCACCGTTCAGCATCGCCCGGATATCGAAGCCCGCCAGGGCGATGGGCAGCAGACCCACCGGCGTCAGCACGGAGAAACGGCCGCCGACATTGTCGGGAACGACGAAGGTGCGATAGCCTTCCTGCGTGGAAAGGGTCTTGAGCGCTCCGCGGGCGGCATCGGTAATGGCGACGATGCGCTCCGCCGCTTCCTTCTTGCCGTAGCGCTGCTCCAGCATTTCCTTGAAGATGCGGAAAGCCACCGCGGGCTCGGTCGTCGTACCGGACTTGGAAATCACCACGCAGGCGGTATTGCGCACGGCGGCCAGGTCCATCAGTTCGGCGATGTATTCTTCGGAAAGGTTATTGCCGGCAAAGACCACCTGCGGCGCGCCCTGCGGACGCATGAACGAATGGGAAAGGGCCTCCACGGCGCAGCGGGCGCCCAGGTAGGAACCGCCGATGCCGATGACGATCACCAGTTCCACCCCGCGGGCCTTCCAGTCTTCGCGCACGGCCTCCATCGCGGAAATCAAGTTCTCATCCACATCCAGCGGAAGGGTTTTCCAGCCGAGGAAATCGTTCCCCGCACCCTTCTCACTGTCCAACACATCCCAGGCGTTCAGGGCCTTGGCAAGGAATTCAGCGTACTCTGCATCTTTGACAAAGGAGCTGCAAGCTTTTAAATCTACTTTTACCATATTTTTATCGTTAAATCTTGTCTGCGATTTCCCCGACGTTCGCGAAAACGAAGTCGGGCGGATTGGGCGATGCGGCCGCCACTTCGGCCGTCGTTTCGCCGGAAAGCACGAGGATGCCGACGGCGCCGGCATTGCGTGCCATCGTCGTATCGGTATAGATGCGGTCTCCCACCATGGCGATTTCATCCGGCGCGAGCCCGTGCTTCTTCATCAGTTCTAATAGCATCGTCGGATCCGGCTTGCCCAGCACGATGTCGGGCTTGCGGCCGGTAGCCTCCTCGATGCAGCGTTGCAGCGAACCGCAGTCCACGAGCACCGTAGGCTGGTCCGTCGGGCAGACGCGGTCCGGATTGGTGGCGACATAGGGAATCCCCTGCTTCGCCCACCAGGCGGCGCGGCACAGGCGGGAATAGGTCAGGGTCGTGTCGAAGGCGACCACGAGGGCGTCCGGACGGTCGTCGGGATCGTCCGCACAGGCTTCGTATCCGGCTTTCAGGAACTGCTCCACCATACTCGGCGTCCCCAGCATAAACAGGCGGCGCGCCTGCGGATACGTGGATTTGAGGTAGTCGATGGCGGCCAGCGAGGTCGTGAGCATATTGTCTTCCGTGGCCTCGATGCCCAGATTTTTCAGTTTCTGCAGATAGTCCGCCACGCTTTTCGTGGGGTTGTTCGTAAGGAAGGTATAGCCGATGCCTTTCTCCCGAAGTTTGGCGAGGAAGCCTTGCGTCCAGGGGAAAAGTTTGTCCCCCAGGTACAGGGTCCCGTCCATATCCAGGGCGAAATGACGGATTTTCGAAAGTTTATTCATGCAAATCTGCGTTAAGGGGAGGAAGGAGATGCCCCGCCGGTTCCTTGATGCCGTGCGCAATGGCCTTCCTGGCCGCGCCGACGATGCTCTGGGGACTCTCCACCAGGCGGGCCGAATTCTTCTTGAAGTTCCGGAGCAACGCCTCCATCGACGCTTCCAGTTTGGCGTTCTCCTCGCAGAAAAGCGCCACGCGGTCCACCATATTCTGCGCGGCGTCCACGATTTCGGCGATGTTCTCCATCTGCTCCCGCTGCACCCAGGCGGTGTGGATCAGGCGGAGGAAGGGAATCAGGGTCTCTTCCGTGGTCAGGAGCACGTTCTGGCGGAAGGCCTTGGCAAAGAGTTCCGGATCTTCCTGCTTGGCGAGTTGATAGGCCCCGTAGTTGGGGATGAACATAATCACGTAGTCCAGCGTCTTGCGGCCCACGACATATTTCTGGTACTCCTTGCCGGTCAGTTCCCGGATGTGGTTCTGCACGGATTCGAGATTGCGGCGGGAGGCCGCGGCACGCTGCTCGTCCGTTTCAGCCTCAAAATAGTCCGCCAGACCGCTGAGGGACACCTTGGCGTCGATGAGGATTTCCGTCTCATCCGGGAAATGCAGGGCGAAGTCCGGGCGCATCTTCCGGCCCGTCTCCTCGTTCTGGATGATGTTGCCGGACTTGTCGCGCAGGTAGAACTCCGCATCGTAATCGTGTCTGGGACGCAGCCCTTCCGCCTTGAGAATGTTTTCCAGGATCGTCTCCCCGAAGATGCCCTGCATCTTGTTCTTGCCCTTCAGCGCACTGGCCAGGCTTTCCGCCTTGTTGCCGATGGACTCCGTCTGCTCGCGCAGGTGCTTGACCGTCTCCGCGAACTGCGTCTTGATGGCGCTGCTCTCTTCGACCTGCGATTTCTTCTGCGCCTCGAAGGCCTCCTTCATCGCCTTGATATTCTGCTCGAGCCCGACGGTAATGGACTTCATCGTGGCTTCCGCCTCCTTGCGCATCGCCTGCTCCCGCGCCTCCAGCAGTTTTTCGTTCTGGAGGGCCAGCGCATTCGCGGTCTTCACCTCGGCATCCTTGCGGACGAGGATCAGCGCCAGGACGATGATGACCGCCAGCGCGACGGAGGCAATGATGATTTCAGCTATAGGCATCTAAGCACAATAATTCCTACAAATGTATGAAAAAGTTCAGGAAAACGCTATATTTGTTAGAATCTTTCATTCTTCCGACCATGCGCAGAATCGCTTTGTTGCTGATTGCCTTTTCGCTGGCTTTTACCGGCCTGTTTGCGGCACCGTCGCACGATATCGCCTCCCTCTCCCAGTGGGGCCCGTATTCCAAGGAATACTTTGGCATTTCCCATATCCAGGACCTCTCTTCGGGCATCCAGGTGGAATTCTGTCTGGTGCCGGGCGTGTACCGGCGCAACGTGAAGGTCCCCTGCGCCCTGTTCGAGTCCGGCGTGCATCCCTGGGCCGTGACGCCCGATATGAAGCACATCACTTACCGGCACGACATCGAATGGAAGGACCGGGTGTTCGTGGATGCCTCCTACCACGTGCTGGACGAGCGCCGGGTGCTGCTGGAGACGCGCTGCGTAAACCATACGGAACTGGTGCAGAACATCAGCCTCCAACTGGCCGTCCGCAAGAGCGGCGGTGCGGAGGAGAAGTGGACGCCGGAGCTCAAACAAGGGGACGGCTGGTTTACCGTGCGCTATCCGGAAGTGGACGCCAGTTACGGCGTTTTCTGGGACTATCCCTACAGCGAAGTGCGGCAGTGGCGCTGCGCCAAATTGGAGCAGCTGATGCCCCGCAAGGTGCACGACCACGTCCGCAAAGATATGAAGGGCGACAAGAAGGGGCACTATACCGCCAATTTCCTGCGGCCCGTCGTGCTGCAGCCGCAGCGGGACACCACCCTCTGGCAACTCATCGTCCTGAACCCCGGAACGGATGAACTGAAAGCCGCCGCTGCCCCGGAAAGCGGGCTGACGGCGCAGGCCGGGGCCGACAATATGCCGCTGGGCTACCGGCTGCTGCAGGCCACGCTGCTGACCAACGTCGTCTACCCCATCGACGCCTTCGGGGAGCCCATCCGTCACTTCTGCCCCGGAAAGAACTGGAACAGCCTCTACACCTGGGACTGCGGATTCATCGCCTGGGCGATGAGCGAAATCGACCCGGGACGCGGCTATGAAATCATCCGCCAGTACACCACCGCACCGGAAGAAGAGGCGCCCTTCGTACACCACGGCACTCCCCTGGCGACCCAGATCCTGGCCATCGGCGACGTATGGGAGCGGGGCGGCTGCGACGAAGCGCAACTCCGCGAGATCTATCCCCGCCTCAAGCGTTTCTACGACTATATGTCCGGTCCGGAATACCGCAAAGCCAGCGGTCTCCTGTCCACCTGGCACCTCTTCTATAACAGCGGCGGCTGGGACGATTATCCCCCGCAGTGGACGCTCCGGCCGCAGAAGGAACTGCGCGCCCGGACGGCGCCGATGGTCTCCACCTCCTACTACATCCGCTGCGCCAAGATACTCCGCCTCCTGGCCGCCCACCTGGGACTGAAGAAGGACATCAAGCAATACGACCGGGATATCGCCGCCATGCGCAAGGGCATCCTGGATAACGCCTGGGACGCGCAGAGCGGCTACTTCGGCTATGTAAGGCACGATGCGGAGGGAGTGCCGGAAGGGCTCTACCGCACGGAAGACGGCGTCAATTTCAATATGGGCCTGGACGGCGTCACGCCGCTGGTCGCCGGCATCACCGACGAAGAGCAAAGCCGGCGGCTGTTACAGCATATCTTCACGGAAGGCGAGCTCTGGAGCCCCTGCGGCATTACCGCCGTGGACCAGCGGGCCCCGTACTACCGGATCGACGGCTACTGGAACGGCACCGTCTGGCTGCCGCACCAGATGATCCTCTGGAAAACGATGCTGGACCTGGGGCTGCCGGAAAAAGCCCGGCTGATTGCCGATACCGCGCTCGCCAACTGGGAACGCGAGTGCGAGGATTCCTACAACTGCTACGAGCATTTTATGCTGGCCACGGGCCGCGGCGGCGGCTGGAACAATTTCTCCGGCCTTTCGTCACCCATCATCAACTGGTACAACGCCTACCACCGGAGCGGCACCGTCTCCACCGGATTCGGCACGCTGGTCACCAAGGCCGAATGGAGCGAAGACCTGAGCCGCGTCAGCCTTACCCTGGAATTCGACAAGGACCTCGCCGGCAAGGAGGTGGCCATCATCGCCTGTCTGGCCGACGGTCCCCGGGAACTCATTCTCAAAGCCACGAAAAAGCCCTTGACGATCAGCGTAAACTAGTTCGCAGAAGTTTATGCGCGACGCCAGCCGTCCAGGTTCTCCCTTACGACCGCCCAGTCATAATACGGCCCCTGAACCGGTTCCAACCCTTTCAGGAGGGTTTCCTTCTCATTGACCAGGAACTTGACGAGGACGCGGCCCTTGTTGTTGCGGTAGAATACCAGTTGCAGGTTGCAGGCCAGGCAGATATACTGCGGACCGAACCATTTTTGCGGAATCTCTTCGAAAGTCATCCGGTCACCGGGGCCTTCCAGCCCGAGGTAACTGACCATGGCCATATAGGGCCAGTCGTGTCCGAAACGAAGATCGGCCGCCACCTGCCCGCTCGCAATGGCTTCGTCGGCCTGATGCGCGATGGCTTCAACGATGTGCGCGATGCGCGGCATACGCAGTTCTCCGAATTCCACGGAATTGCATTGCGTCAGGTAGA
>JAEEJZ010000061.1 GCA_016282145.1 Bacteroidales bacterium
GGCAAGTCCGACGCGGAGGTGATGCGCTTCTGCCAGTCCTTCATGACCGAACTCCAGCGCCACATCGGTCCCGACACGGACGTTCCTGCCGGCGACATCGGTGTCGGCGGCCGCGAAGTCGGTTTCATGTTCGGCCAGTACAAGCGTCTGCGTGACGAGTTCACCGGCACCCTGACCGGAAAGGGCCAGACCTGGGGAGGTTCCCTGATGCGTCCCGAGGCTACCGGTTACGGCGCCTGCTACTTCGCACAGGCAATGCTCGCCACCCGCGGCGAGACCTTCGAAGGCAAGACCGTGGTCATCTCCGGTTCCGGTAACGTGGCCCAGTATGCTGCACAGAAGGCGATGCGCCTGGGTGCGAAGGTCGTCACCCTGTCCGACTCCAACGGATTCGTCTATGATCCCGACGGACTGACCGAAGAGAAACTGAACTATGTGTTCAAGCTCAAGAACGTCATCCGCGGACGTATTAAAGAATATGTAAAGGAATATCCCAAGGCCCAGTACTTCGAGGGCAAGCGCCCTTGGAGCATCAAGTGCGATATCGCCATGCCTTGCGCCACCCAGAACGAACTGAACGCCGAGGAGGCGAAGATGCTGCTGGACAACGGTTGCTTCTGCGTCACCGAAGGTGCGAACATGCCTACGACCCCTGAGGCCATCGCCCTCTTCCAGAAGGCGAAGATCCTCTATTCCCCGGGCAAGGCGTCCAATGCCGGCGGCGTTGCGACTTCCGGTCTCGAAATGAGCCAGAACTCCATCCGTCAGAAGTGGACCGCCGAGGAGGTGGACAATATGCTGCACCGCATCATGAGCGATATTCACGACGCCTGCCTGAAGTACGGCACCGAGCCCGACGGCTACATCAACTACGTCAAGGGCGCCAACATCGCCGGCTTCATCAAGGTGGCCAACGCCATGATGGACCAGGGTCTGGTGTAAAATATCCGCAATGGAGGATTATTCTACATTGATGAACAGGAGAATTCGCCGAATTCTCCTTGTTTGTAATAATTATGACAGTTTCGTCCTGGAAGAGGACGGCAATATGGAGACGCTCATCGCCAATGAATACGCGGAGCTGAACCTGAGCAATCCTCCTTCCATCATCCGGGCGGAAACGACGGTGGAAGCGCTTGCCCTGCTGGAGGCGGGACAGCGCTTCGACCTTGTCATTACGATGTACAATGTAGGGGAACTGGACGTATTCTCCTTCTCCCGTAAGGCGAAGGCGCTGGATGCGTCCATGCCCATCGTCCTCCTGAGTGCTTTTTCCAAGGAATTCCGCAAGCAGGTTGCGGAAAGGGACCGTTCCTGCATCGATTACGTCTTTTGCTGGAACAACTCGACGGACCTGCTCATCGCCATCATCAAACTGCTCGAGGACTCGCTCAATGCGGAGCACGACATCCTCGAATGCGATGTCCAGGCCATTCTGCTGGTGGAAGATTCCATCCGCTATTATTCCTCCTACCTGCCTGCGCTCTATACCCTGATTTTCCATCAGAACAACTCCTCCATCAAAGACGCTTTGAATGAGCGTCAGCAAGTCATCCGCAAACGGTCGCGGCCCAAGGTCTTGATGGCCACCAACTACGACGATGCCCTTTCCCTCTATGAGCGGTACAAGGACAATCTGCTGGGGGTTATCTCCGACGTGGGCTTCGTCCTGCACAAGGGTGACAAGTCGGAGGACGAGAAAATCGATGCGGGCGTGGACCTGTGCCGGCGCATCAAGGCGGACAACCCCAAGATGCCCATCCTGATGCAGTCTTCGCAGGAAAGTATGAGCAGCGTAGCCGAGAAGTTGGGGGCAGGCTTCATCCTCAAATCCTCGAAATTGCTGATGATGGAACTTTCCGCCTATATCGAGCGGGAATTCTGCTTCGGCGATTTCGTGGTCTTCGACCGCAAGACCGGAGAAGAGAAGGACCGTGCGTCGAACCTCACCGACCTGGAGCGCATCGTCCGCAGCATGTCTGCAGCCGACCTGCAGAGCATCGCCAAGCATAACTACTTTTCCAAGTGGATGTTCGCGCGCGGACTCTTCGATCTCGGGCGCGAAATCAGCCAGATAGACATCGGCCCCAGCGGCGATATCGAAGCGGCCCGTCAGGCCTGCGCCGACTGCATCCACAACTATCGCATCAAGGAAGGGTCGGGCGCAGTGGCCAGTTTCCATTCGGACAGTTTCAACGACGCCATCTGGTTCTCCCGGCTCGGCAACGGGTCGATGGGCGGCAAGGGACGCGGCCTAGCGTTCCTCAACCATATCCTCCAGAAACACAATCTCTATTCCGAGTGGGAGGGTGTGCGCGTGCTGGTGCCGCGTACCCTGGTCGTGACGACCGAATACTTTGACAAGTTCATCCTCGCGAACGGTCTTCAGTACGTGATCGATTCCGACAGTTCCGACGAGGAAATCCTCTCCGAGTTCGTGGCTTCCACCCTTCCGCTGGATCTGGTGGAATCGCTGCGGACCTTTATCCGGATCGTGCACAAGCCGCTGGCCGTGCGTTCTTCATCGGTGCTGGAAGATTCTTATTATCAGCCGTTTGCGGGGGTCTATTCGACCTATATGATCCCGCATACGGAGAATGAGGACCAGGAACTGCGTTTGCTGACCAAGGCGATCAAGAGCGTCTATGCCAGCGTGTTCTTCTCCTCGTCCAAGGGGTATATCACCGCGAGCGGGAACGTGATTTCCGAAGAAAAGATGGGCATCATCATCGAGGAAGTCTGCGGTTCCGAAGAGGAAGGGCTTTATTTCCCGACGCTCTCCGGCGTGGCCCGTTCGCTGAATTTTTACCCGGTGGGCAATGAAAGGCCGGAAGACGGCATCGTCAAATTGGCTTACGGTCTGGGCAAGGCCGTGGTGGAAGGGGAGCAGGTGCTCCGCTTCTCGCCCAATTACCCGAAGCACGTAATCCAGACCTCGACGCCGGAGCTCGTGATGACGGAGACGCAGAAAGCGATGTTCGCGCTCAACCTCAGTCCCGAGCGTTTCAAGACCTCGGTGGACGATTCGGTCAACTTCGAGCGCATTCCCATTTCGGACTGCGGCCGTTTCGGTTCCTTCCGGAAGGTGGTTTCCACCTGGGACGAGGCCAACTGCCGCATCGTCGATTCTCCCTGGCCCGAAGGCCCGAAGTTCGTGACCTTTGCGCCGATGCTCAAGTTCGGCACATTCCCCATCGCTTCGATTACCCGTCGGCTGCTGGATATCATGCGCGAAGAGACGCGTTGCGACATCGAGATAGAATTTGCCGCTGAAGTTCCTTCGGACGGCTCCCCCGCGACCTTCAATGTGCTGCAGGTGCGTCCCATATCGACGGACAGCCGCCGTTCGGACGTGAATTGGAACAGTATCGATACGAAGGGAGCGCTGCTGACGGCGGAGAGTGCGTTGGGAACGGGCTGGATTCACGATGTGCAGGATGTGGTCTATCTGAAGAAGGAGAGTTTCGACCGCCTGCGTACCGTGGAGATGGCTGAAGAGATTTCCAAACTCAACGCGCAGTTCCGCGAGGCGGGGATCGGTTTCGCCCTGATCGGCTATGGCCGCTGGGGTTCCGCCATCCCTTCGCTCGGCGTGCCGGTGAAGTGGAGCGACATTTCCTCGGTCGAGGTGCTGGTGGAATGTTCCCTGGAAGATTTCCGCGTGGACCCGAGTCAGGGTACGCATTTCTTCCAGAACCTCACCTCTTTCAATGTGGGTTACATCAACGTGGACCCGTTTGCCCGGGACGGCGACAGTTTTGACTATGAGGCGCTGCAGGCTCTCCCGGCCGTATTTGAAACGAAGTATCTGCGGCACGTCCGCTTCGACAAGCCGCTGGAGATATGTATAGACGGACGCGAGAACCGCGCCGTGATCCTTAAATGATATGAAATTAATCATACCGGAAAACTATAAGAACCTTTTAGGAGGTATCGAGAATACGGAGAAGGCGATCAAGGCGGTGAAGGATATGTTCCAGAACAACCTTTCCGCACAACTCTCGCTTTTGCGGGTGACTGCGCCGATGATGGTGCTTTCCGGCACCGGTATCAACGATGACCTCAACGGGGTCGAGCGCCCCGTGCGTTTCCCCGTGAAGGAACTGGGGGACCGCAGTGCAGAGGTAGTGCATTCGCTGGCCAAGTGGAAGCGGATGAAACTCTCCGAGATGAAGTTGGCGCCCGGGCGCGGTATCTATACCGATATGAATGCGCTCCGTCCGGACGAGGAACTGGACAATATCCATTCCATCTATGTGGACCAGTGGGACTGGGAACGGGTGATCCGTCCGGAAGACCGCAACGAGGAATTCCTGCGCAAGATGGTGCGCCGCATTTATGAGGCCATCAAGGTGACGGAGAACAAGTTGTTCGTGGAGTTCCCGCAGATAGAGCCGCAACTTCCCGAGGAGATTTTCTTCATCAGCGCGCAGGAATTGCTGGACCGCTATCCCGGTATGAGCGCCAAGGAGCGCGAGGATGCAATTGCCCGCGAGAAGGGTGCCGTGTTCATCATCGGCATCGGCGGTGCGCTTTCGGACGGCCTTTCGCACGACGGCCGCGCCGCGGACTACGACGATTGGACGCTGAACGGCGACCTGCTGGTCTGGAATGCGGTGCTCGGGCACGCGTTTGAACTTTCGAGTATGGGCATCCGCGTCGATAAGGCGGCGCTGCTCCGGCAGTTGGAAGCCAAGGGCGAGATGGCCAAATGTGATTTGCTTTATCACCGTGCCTTGCTGGAGGGCCGTCTGCCGCAGACGATTGGCGGTGGAATCGGTCAGTCCCGCCTGTGTATGTTCCTGCTGCGCAAGGCGCACATCGGCGAGATTCAGAGCAGTATCTGGCCGGATGAGATGCGGGAAGCGTGTTCTAAAGCCGGAATTCTTTTAGTATAACCATATGTTTGTTTCAGTAAATACGGAACGGCCAGCCTGCAACAACGGATGCTTGTTGCTGCGCAACCCTATCCGGGTAAATGCATCCTTATGTTTTCGGCTGTCCGTTTATCCCGTATTTGCTGAAACGGATTAACCATTAAGGATTATGGAAAAAATCAAGGTGGCCATCGTTGGATATGGCAATATTGGACAGTTTGCATTGGAAGCGGTAGAGGCCGCTCCGGATATGGAATGTGTCGGCATCGTGCGCCGTGCGGGTGGTGCTGCCATTAAGGGATATAAGACCGTTTCCGACATAAAGGAACTCGGAAAGGTGGACGTCGCGATTCTGGCGACCCCGTCGCGTAAAGTGGAAGAGACGGCGCTGAAGTATCTTGCGCTGGGCATCAGCACGGTGGACAGTTTCGATATCCACACGAAGATTTATGACTTGCGCGAAACGCTGGGCAAGGCGGCTGTCGCCGGCGGTGCCGTCAGCGTCATTTCCGCAGGTTGGGATCCGGGCAGTGATTCCGTGGTCCGTGCGCTGATGCAGGCGATGGCCCCCTGTGGCGTGACCTATACCAATTTCGGTCCCGGACGCTCGATGGGGCATTCGGTGGCGGCAAAGGCCATAGACGGTGTCAAGGATGCGCTGAGTATGACGATTCCGCTCGGGACGGGTATCCATCGCCGGATGGTCTATGTCGAACTGGAGAAGGGTGCGGATTTCGCTGCCGTCGAAGCGGCAATCCACGCGGATCCGTATTTCGCTTCCGACGAGACGCACGTGATGCAGGTCAGTTCCATCGAGGCGCTCAATGATGTCGGCCACGGCGTGAACATGGTCCGCAAGGGCGTTTCCGGAGCGACGCACAATCAGCTTTTCAGCTTTGATATGAAGATCAATAATCCCGCGCTGACGGGGCAGGTGCTGGTCTGTGCGGCCCGTGCTGCCACGAAGCAGAAGGCGGGATGCTATACGATGATTGAAATCCCTGTGATCGATTATCTTGTAGGCAATCGGGAAGATTTGATCAGGCATCTTGTATAAATCTGATGCTGCAACGGTCACTTGTTGCTTCGCAACCCTATCCGGGTAAATGTGACCTTATGCAGCACCAGATTTATCATCTAACTGTTCTGAATTTATGCGACGGGTAGTAATTACGGGTATGGGCATCTGGTCCTGCCTCGGACAGACGCTGGACGAGGTGCGGGACGCTTTGTATGCCGGACGTTCCGGTATCGTGCTGGATCCGCTCCGCAAGGAGATGGGATTCCGTTCCGGCCTGACGGGGCTTGTGCCGACGCCCGAACTCAAAGGGGAGTTGCCGCGCGCCCAGCGGGTGTTTATGCCCCAGATGGCGCAGTATGCCTATTGTGCTACCCGTGACGCCTTGAAGATGGCGGGGCTGGAGCCGGAGTTTATCGCGGCGCACGAAGTGGGCCTTCTGTACGGAAACGACAGTACGGCCGAAGCCGTGCACCGTTCGGTGCAGACCATCATCGAGAAGAAGGATACGATGCTCTGCGGTTCCGGGGCCATTTTCCAGTCGATGAATTCGACGGTGACGATGAATCTCGGGGTGATTTTCCACCTGCGGGGTATCAATCTGACCATTTCCGGCGCCTGTGCCAGCGGTTCGCACGCCATCGGTCTGGGGGCGCTGCTGATTCGGGACGGGCTGCAGGACATCGTCGTCTGCGGCGGTGCGCAGGAAGTGAATCCTGAGGCGACCGGCTCTTTCGACGGTATCGCCGCCTTTTCTACCCGTGAGGATGCGCCTGCCGCTGCCAGCCGGCCCTTCGATGCCGGACGTGACGGTCTGGTGCCCGGAGGCGGTGCTGCGACGCTGGTGCTCGAAAGTTACGAGTCGGCCAAAAGCCGTGGGGCGACCATCCTTGCCGAGGTGCTGGGTTATGGCTTTTCCGGCAATGGCGAGCATATTTCCACGCCGAATGTGGACGGTCCGGTCCGGGCGCTCCGCGCGGCACTCTCCAGCGCTGGTTTGAAAGCCTCGGATATAGGCTATGTCAATGCCCACGCGACTTCTACCCTTGTGGGTGACAGCAATGAGGCCAAGGCGCTCTTTGAGGTCTTTGGCGAGCGCAGTGTCCCGGTGACCAGTACGAAGAGCCAGACCGGCCACGAAATGTGGATGGCGGGAGCCAGCGAGGTGGTGTACTCGATTCTGATGATGAAGGGGGGATTTATTGCACCGAACTTGAATTTCGAGACGCCGGACGAGGATTCTGCGCGGCTCTGGATTCCGGCGCAGCGCCTCGAGCGGAGCTTTGATATCTTTTTGTCCAATTCCTTTGGCTTCGGTGGCACCAATTCTGCCCTTGTTATTCGTAATGTTACTAAAGAATAACATTTTTGCTTCGTGCTATTGCAATAAGATTACCCTCTGCTCCCTGCTGCTACGCAGCCCTATCCGGGTAAATGGTCGCAGAGAGCAATCTCGTTGCAAATTATCGCACTCAGCAATTATCCATAATAGCTATGTCTAAATCTGCAGTTATCATCGGTGCCGGACTGGGCGGACTGGAATGCGGTATTTTGCTCTCGAAAGCAGGATACCGCGTTACGGTTTTGGAGAAGAATGCTGTGCCGGGAGGCTGTATTGCCGGTTATTGGCGGGACGGGGCGTATTACGATACCGGTTTCCATTATGCGGGCAGTATCGGTCAGGGACAGACGCTGGATGTGCTTTTGAAAGGCTTGGGGCTCGGGGATCTTCCCTGGCAGCCCTTGGAAGGGGAAGAAGTGCTCGTCCGCGGCCGCCGCTATTTCCTGCCTTTTGGTTTTGACGCTTACGCCGATGCGCTTTCGGCGGCTTTCCCGCACTGCCGGGAGGAATTGCGCCGCTATATCGTTTTCCTGCGCGAGGTCGTGCAGATGCCGCTGGCCCATTTTGGCGACGGGCGGGCGATGGTGCTTTTTGCCCGCAGTGCGAACGAATATCTCGAAGCGACGATCTCCGATCCGCTGCTGCGGGAGGTACTCTGCGCCGCATCGACGCGCCTGCCTTATGCACCGGAATTGCCGCTCTACAGTTTTGCGCAGATCAACGCTTCGTTCATTCAGGGCGCCGCGCGGCTGGAAGGCGGGGGAGAAACGCTGGTGCGTGCCCTGGTGCGTGCTTTGGAAGCCGATGGCGGCACCCTGCGCTGCAATGCCTCCGTACAGGCGCTCGAAGCGGAGAACGGCCGCATTTGCCGGGCTCTTCTTGCCGATGGCAGCCGGCTCGAAGCCGATCTCTTCGTTTCGGACATCCATCCCGCGCTGACAACGGCCTTGCTGCCGCCGCAGTCCCTTCGCCCCGCTTATCGCAAAAGAATCGCTTCGCTGCGGCAGACCGACGGTTTTACCGGCTACTCCCTGCGTTTCCGCAGAGGCGCGTTCCCGTATCCGAAGCGCAATTATTTCCTCCCGCCGGCGGGACTGTTCTTTGCCGTGCCTCCGGAGGGAGAATTTGCGCTGACCGCCGATATCCTCGTGCCCGGCACGCGGCCGGAGGAAGCGCAGCACTGGATTGCAGCTTTCGATGCGATGCTGCCGGGACTGGCCGCATCGGTGGAACAGATTAGCGTCAGTACGCCGAAGACCTGGGAGAATTATCTGGGAATGCCGCAGGGGAGTGCCTACGGCATCGCCAAGGACTATATGCATCCGCTTTCAACGGTGCTCAGCCCGCGCACGCCGCTGGAAAATTTGTTTTTGACGGGACAGAATCTTAACTTGCACGGCGTTTTAGGGGTTTCGATGACGGCGCTCTATACCTGCGCGGAAATCCTCGGAACGCAGTGGATTCAAAAGCAGTTTGGAAGATGAGATATGCGCTTGTTACCGGCGGAAGCCGCGGAATCGGTAGGGCTGTATGCCTGAAACTGGCCTCGCAGGGCTGGAATGTGCTGATTAATTATGCTTCGAACGCCGCCAAGGCGCAGGAGACGCTGGAAGGCGTGCTTGCCTATGGCGTGAAGGGAGAACTGCTTCCTTTCGACGTAACTGACGCAGCGGCCGTGAATGCAGCCATCGGCGGCTGGCAGGCGGCCCATCCGGACGACCTCATCTCCGTCTTGGTGAACAATGCCGGCGTCCGCAGCGATTCGCTGCTCATCTGGCTGGAGCCGGAAGCCTGGAGCAAGGTGCTTTCCACTACGCTCGACGGCTTTTACAATGTCACGCGGGCGGTGCTGCAGCCGATGCTTCTGGCCAAATCCGGCCGTATCATCAATATGGCGTCCCTCTCCGGCCTAAAAGGGCTCCCCGGGCAGGCGAATTACAGCGCGGCGAAGGGCGGGCTCATTGCCGCAACCAAGGCGCTCGCGCAGGAGGTGGCGCGCAAGAAGGTGACGGTGAATGCCGTCGCTCCTGGCTTTATCCGCACCGATATGGTGGAAGGGCTGGATGAGGCGGAACTGCGCAAGACGATTCCCGCGTCGCGCTTCGGCGAGCCTGAGGAAGTGGCGGCGCTCGTCGCCTTCCTCGCTTCCGACGAGGCCTCCTATATTACCGGAGAGTGTATCGGTATCGACGGGGGATTATATTAATATCCTGCAATCACAAATTCACTCCCAGCCAGACAAGATAGGCCGTTTCGGCAGCGAGCATCAGGGCCGCGTCGAAGCGGTCTACTTTATTGTTGCGGCCGGTCAGGGCGCTGAAGGCGACGAGCAGCATACTGAGCACCAGGATGCCCGCATCCACCCATTTGATGCCGGCGAAGGAGAGCGGCGTGATGCTGGCGGAAATCCCCAGAATCAGCAGGATATTGAAGACATTGGAGCCGAGGATGTTCCCCAGGGCCAGTTGCCCGCGCTTCTTGATGGCGGCGACGATGCAGGTGGCCAGTTCGGGCAGCGAGGTGCCTCCGGCCAGCAGGGTGACGGCGATGAATTTGTCGGACACGCCTACGGAATGGGCAAATCCCACGGCATTGTCCACGAAAAGCCGTCCGCCGACGGCGAGGGCAGCGAGTCCGCCTACCACCAGCAGAATGGCCATAAAGAGCGAGCGGGACTTGCCGGGCGCCTCTTCCGCATCGGCCTTGTCGGTCTTGAAACTCCAGAAGATATAGCCTGCGAAAAGCAGCAGGAAGACCAGTCCCTCGATGCGGCTCAGACTGCCGCCGGTCCAGCCCAGCCCCAGCATCAGCAGCGTGACGCCGAGCGTAACGGGAATGTCGCGCCGTATGTTCTGTGCCGATATCGCGATGGGGGTAATCAGCGCCGTGAGGCCGAGGATCAGCAGCACGTTCATTATGTTCGAGCCTACGACATTGCCTACGGAAATATCCGCATTGCCTTCAATCGCACCGGTGAGACTGACGACCAATTCGGGCATCGAGGTGCCGAAGCCGACGATGGTCAGGCCGATGACGAATTCGCTGACGCCGAAGCGGCGGGCGATGGCGGAAGCGCCGTCCACGAGGAAATCGGCGCCGAACACCACCAGCGCAAGCCCAAGGAAGATCAATAAAATGCTTACGGTCATTTCCGGCTCAATTGACAGACGTTTTCCACGTGCAGGGTGTGCGGGAACATATCGACGGGCTGCACGGCATCGATGCGGTAGTCCTGGGCGAAAAGCGCCAGGTCGCGGGCCTGCGAGGCCGGGTTGCAGCTGACATAGACGATGCGCGGCGGCGCGGCGGCCAGGATCACCTTCGCCACGTCAGGATGAATGCCGGCGCGCGGCGGGTCGAGGATGATGACATCCGGCTGCCCGTGCTCCGCGATGAACGCTTCCGTCAGCACGTCCTTCATATCGCCCGCAAAGAATTCGCAATTGTCGATGCCGTTTTCGGCGGCGCCGCGTTTCGCGTCTTCGATCGCCTCAGGCACATATTCTATGCCGATGACCTTCTTGCAGCGGCGGGCGACGAACTGGGCGATAGTGCCCGTTCCGGTGTACAGGTCATAGACGGTCTGGCTGCCGTCGAGTCCGGCGAATTCGCGCGCCACGCCGTACAGGCGCTCCGCCTGCCGCGTATTGGTCTGGTAGAAGGATTTCGGGCCGATGCGGAAGCGCAGGCCTTCCATCTCTTCGGTCAGGGTGGGCTCTCCGCGGAAAAGCAGGCACTCCTGGTCGGTGATGCTGTCGTTGCATTTGCGGTTGACCACGTAGTAGAGCGAACTGATCTGCGGGAAGGCCTCCGCGACGGCCGTCAGCATCGGCGCGATGAGCGGGCTTTCGTCCCCGAAGCAGACGATGAGCATCACCTGTCCCTTCCGGTTGTTGCGGATGAAGATGCCGCGCAGCAGCCCGTGGTTCTCCCGGATGTCGTAGAAAGGCATACCGTGGCGGATGGCGTAGTCCTTGATGAAGAGGCGGATGGCGTTGGAGGGTTCGGGCTGCAGGTAGCAGTGCCGTATGTCCAGCACCTTGTCGAAGAATTTCCCGACGTGGAAACCCAGGCCCAGCCGCTCCTCTTCGCCCAGGTTCTGCGGATATTCGTCCGCGAGTATCCATCGGCGGCAGGAGGCCGAAAATTCAAGTTTGTTACGGTATTCCGTGGTCTGCTCCGAAGGCAGGACAGGCTGGATCTCAGGGACTTCCAGATGTCCGATGCGTACCAGTTGGTCATACACCTGCCGGCGTTTGGCTTCGAGTTGGAGCGGATAGGGGAGCGGTTGCCAGCGACAGCCGCCACAGATGCCGAAGTGGCTGCAGAAGGGCTCCAGACGGTCCGGAGAGGGCTGTACGATGCGAAGGATCCGGCCTTCGAGATAGTTCTTTTTCTTCTTGAAGACGCGGATATCGACGATGTCGCCGGGAACCGCGAATTCCACGAAGACGACAGCGCCGCGACCTTCGTCGGCTTCGCCCATTTGTACGTGGGCGAGGGCTTTGCCTTCGGCCGCTATCGCCTCGATGGTCACATTATGGAGAATCAGTTCTTTCATAAAATCTTTCAAAGATACGAAGAGTTTGTTATATTTGTGAAAATTGACCACATATGTTAAGCAAAGAAGAACAGATCAGACGGTTTGAGACCGGTTTCCCCTGGTTGGATATTGTTGCGGCGGCGACGCCCGGGAAGGGAATCCAGGTGCTTTCCGAGGCGGAGGCCAAGGAGGCTGCCGCCTATTACGAGAAGGCTGCCGTGAAGGGAAAATGCAAGTTTGTCCCGGCTTCCGGGGCGGCTTCCCGTATGTTCAAGGATATGTTTGCCGGCCTGTCGGCGCTGGAGGCCGAGCCCTCCAAAGTCCTGCCGGAAGAGGCTCCTGCAGCACGTCTGGTGCGGGAACTGAAATCATTCGCCTTTTATGACAAGGCCCTTTTCGGTGAGCCTGCCGCGGATGCCGCGAAGCAGCGCGACGTACTGTCGAAACTCCTGACCGACAAGGGTCTGGGCTACGGCGCCAAGCCGAAGGGCGTGCTGAAGTTCCACCGCTATGCCTCCGGCGAAGTCCGTACCGCGATTGCCGAGCACCTGGTGGAAGCGCAGGAATATATGCGCAATGCCGACGGCAGCGCGACGCTGACGGTCACCATCTCTCCGGAGCACCGGCCGCTCTTCGATGAAGCGATTGCCGCGGTGCAGGCCGAATTCGAGCAGCGCTACGGCATAAAGTACAAGATCCGCTTTACCTGCCAGGACAAGGCGACGGATACGATTGCCGTCGATGAGAACAACCGGCCCTTCCTGAAGGCCGACGGCAGCGAACTCTACCGTCCCGCCGGTCACGGAGCGCTGATCTACAACCTTAATGAGATCGAAGAGGAACTGGTCTCCATCAAGAATATCGACAATGTTTCCTGCGAGCGCCTGCTGCCCGTCACCGCACTTTGGAAGAAGGTGCTGATGGGCAAGTGCCTGGCTCTGCGCGACCGTATTTTCGGCTATCTGCGTGCCCTGGATGCCGGTGCATCCGATGCGCTCTGCGCCGAGATACGCGCATTCCTTGCCGATGAACTCTGCGTAGAAGTGATGCCTGCGGCAGGGGAGTCGCTTGCCGATGCGCTTCGCCGCAAACTTGACCGTCCCATCCGCGTCTGCGGCATGGTGCGCAATCAGGGCGAACCCGGCGGCGGTCCCTTCATTATCCGTGCGGCGGACGGTTCCACTTCGCTCCAGATCTTGGAGAGCGTGCAGATCAAGGGCGGCGCCTGCAGCGGCACGCATTTCAATCCCGTGGACCTGGTCTGCTGCCTGCGTGATTATAAGGGAGGGAAGTTCGACCTGCTTCGTCACGTGGATCCCGAGACGGGTTTCATCAGTTCCAAGAGTTACGAAGGCCGTCCGCTCAAGGCGCTCGAACTGCCGGGACTCTGGAACGGCGCGATGAGCGACTGGAATACCCTGTTCGTGGAAGTGCCGCTTGATACTTTCAACCCCGTCAAGACGGTGCTGGATCTGCTCCGGCCCGCCCACCAGGCGTAAAAGTCGTTTTTAAAGATTGCTTACTGCGCCGTAATTTCCAGCGTAAGCGTTTGTTTGAGGCCGCCGTCCAGTGTGATGACGGCCTCAATGCACTGGGGAGTACGGCGGACAGCACGAGGGCTGCAAATTTCAGTAAGTACTTGTTCATCAGTCGGGGCCGTGTAGTGTTCGCTTGTGGTCATAGAAGCGCAAAGATAGGCAATTTTTGCGACACTTACTCCGTTTGAAGATCAATCAGATCAAAGAACATAAAGCGTGTCTTGAGGGGGAGGGGCATATGGCGATTTTCAGCTTCTTGTTCCTCAGAGGAATACAAGTACCGAAACTGGTTTTTCTCGTAATAGTGAAGAGCTCTATTGTTTGCTTTTGCATCCACAGCCAGCATCCGGCAGTCTGACAAATTGTCTTGATGGGTGGCAAAGCGTTTTAGTGTTGAAAGCAAGTCTGAACCTACGCCGAGGTTAGCAAAATTCTGGTTGACGCCCAACTTCCCAATAAGGATAGCCGGATATCGATTCATTTGCTTTACACGGGATATCCGAGCGTTTACTTTTTTCTTACGCGCATTGGGGAGATGATCAACGCGAACGCTATCGTTGGAGAGGGTAAATGCACAAATGATGTCAGAAGGTTTATCGTCCAGGACAAAGCAGTAGGTTTTCCCAAGCATGGCCTTATGGTGAAGTACGGAATCCTGACTAAAGAATTTGTCAAGACCCGGATCTCCGCAATGGAATGGGTTACAATCCGCTAAAAGCTCTTGTGTAAGAACTTTCAGGGTGCAGGAATCTGTGAGGAAGCCCATATCCTAATGCAACTGGGCTTTGGCGAGAATCTTTTCGAAATCTTCTTTTGAGATGCCGCAGGGCTGGGTGTGAGGGTTCTTTTCGGCAGCATCAGCCAGACGGATAAAGCGCTCGGCGGCTTTACCGGTCAGGATGGGAATGGGACGGATAGGCGTTTTCATAAATCTTACTCCTTATACTGTGCTGTCATCAGACAGCGCAAAATTAATAAAAATTATCATCGCCGCAAAACTATACAATGAAACAATGAATGCAAGGGGTAAGGCGCCTCCAACGTGCAGATTTTTACGTTTTATACACGTTTTTACGCAAA
>JAEEJZ010000062.1 GCA_016282145.1 Bacteroidales bacterium
CAAGGTTACCCCTGCCTGCGCTTTCCGCAGCGGACCGCCCTTTCCTGTCCGGACTTTCCTCAGCCTTTCGGCCGCGACGGATCGTCCCGCCCTTATTTGCCGCAAAGTTAGTCTTTTTTGCGGTATATTCACCATATTCGCAGCCCACGTTCGAGGCGATGATGCTGTCTACCAGGGTGCCGAAGCGGTACAGTTGCACTTTTCCGCTGCCCAGGCCCCCGTTCCAGAGTCGCCGGTGGCGCCTCGCCCCGTCGGGGGATTCGTAGTTGAGCAGCAGCATCGTGTTCTTGCGGCAACTGATGTCCGTCACCATACGGTGGAAGAGCGTGCGCTGATCCACGTGCCAGATGATATGGGTCTTGGTCTCCTTGCAGACGAACTTCGTGCGGCAGAAGGTCCAGAACTTGGAGAAATTGAATTCGTAGCAGTGCCCCTCGTACCAGAAGGCCGAAAGCAGTTTCCGCTTCAGGGCAAAGGGGCCGATTTTCGGGCAGCCGCCTCCGATATCGAAAACGCTGTCCCGCAACCGCCTGCCGCTCTTTTCGCTGCGCAGGTTGCAGGAGGAAAGCCAGACCCAGGGGCTGGTGAAGTCGCTGCCCCAGTTCTTGTCCGCATAGCCGTTGCAGTTCTTGGGGGAGACGACGTAGCGGCGCCCGTTCCAGAGGACTTCACCGCGGTATTCGGTCTTCATCCCCTCCGCGTGCCAGAACATCTGGAAGGCTTTGATGCGGCGCAGCAGCCGCGACGCGCCGTAACCCACGTTGAAGGCTACTTTCTTGTCAATCAGCAGGCTCCAACTCATTTCGCCGCCCTTGCACATCCACTCGGGATGCCGGGACGCCTCTTCGTCCGAGACGCGGACAATCCCGCGGGTGGCGTTTTCCGTGAGGAAGCAGTCGCCGGCCTGGATGGAGAAGGGGGCGTCCCAATCGACATGGATGCGCTTCCAGCCGTAGAATTTATGGACTTGCGCCGCATCGCTGCCCCAGGTGCCGACCTTGACCATCAGGTAGGAGGGCTTCAACTTTTCCCGCTTCACGGAAGGGTGCTGGCCGAGCACGGGCTTCTCTCCGCCGCGCGCCGGATTGCAGAGGTAGAATTCGATGAAAAAGGATTTCTCCTCTCCGGTCTGCGGGTCGTGTCCGGTGAAGGAATGCCACCACCAGTCGTATCCGCAACGGGCGAACGAGCCGTCCAATTGTGGGGTATCCCTTGTTATATCGTGTCTGTTGAACATTTTCAAGCCAGGATTTGTCCGCTGAGGTCATATTCGTCCGCGCCGGTGATGCGCACGTCGAGGAAGGAGCCGATCAGCGTCGCAGGGTCTGTGGCGAGTCCTTCCGTTCCGACCAGGATTTCGCCGTCCACTTCCGGGCTCTCGAATTCGCTGCGGCAGACCAGCAGCCCGTCGGAATAGCCGTCCACCAGCACGCGGGCGGCGGTGCCGATGCGCGCTTCATTGATTTCCCGAGAAATGCTCCGCTGCAGGCTCATCAGCGCATCCAGCCGCCGTTGCTTTTCTTCCGGAGCGATGCTGTCGGGAAGGTGCGAGGCGCCCCAGGTGCCTTCTTCTTCGGAATAGGCAAAGGCGCCGAGCCGTTCGAAGCGGGCTTCCCGCAGGAAATCCAGCAGTTCTTCGAATTCGGCTTCACCTTCGCCGGGATGGCCGACGATCATCGTGGTCCGCAGCGCTACGCCGGGAACTTCGCGCCGCAGCCGCTGTACCAGTTCCCGCGTCCAGTTGCCGCTGACGTGGCGGTGCATCGCCCGGAGCACTTTGTCGGAAATATGCTGCAAGGGGATGTCGAGGTAGCGGCAGACCTTCGGATTGGAGGCCATTCGCTCGAGCACATCGACGGGAAAACCGTCCGGATGGGAGTAGTGGATGCGCAGGCGTTCGATGCCCTCCACTTCGGACAGGGCATCCAGCAGGCGTCCCAGTTCCCGCTTTCCGTACAGGTCGAGTCCGTACCAGGTGCTGTCCTGTGCGATCAGCAGCAGTTCCTTGACGCCTCCGGCGGCCAGGCCGGTGGCTTCTTCGACAAGCGTTTCCACGGGCACGGAACGGTGCCGTCCGCGTATCGAGGGAATGGCGCAGTAGGAGCATCGGCGGTTGCAGCCTTCGGAAATTTTCAGATAAGCGTAGGGGGAGGGCAGCATGCGCCGCGCCGTAGAGGCGTCTGCATCGCCGCTGACCCCCAGATAGCGCAGCACGGGATTGAGTTTGCGTGCGCCGAACCAGGCATCCACCTCCGGGATGAGGGCGGGCAGTTCGGCGGCATAGCGCTGGGAAAGGCAGCCGAAGACGGCGATTTTGCCGATGAGCCCGCGCTGTTTGCGCTCGACGTTCGCGAGGATGCAGTCGATGGATTCCTGCTTCGCATCGCCGATGAAGCCGCAGGTGTTGATCAGCAGCACATCGACGGCTTCGCTGCCGTCCTCCCGGCTGAATTCGAAGTCCGAATCCGGCAGGCAGGAAAGCAGGTGCTCCGTATCGACGTCGTTCTTGGAGCAGCCGAGCGTGATGACCCTAATTCTCCTTTTGCTGTTCATCCTCGAAGTCGAGGGAGGCGTATTGTACGAGTTCGTTGTACCAGTCTACCACCTTGCGCATGTGCGAGACATAGAAGCGGTCCCCGTCGTAATTCGGAATGGCGGCGGCGAACAGGGCCTTGAGGCTGGCGTCGTCGGACTTGGAGCCGGGGGCGGCCGCATCGCCCAGATGGGCTTTCAGGGCAAGGAAGACGTCTTTCAGGGGCATTTCGCCCTCAGCGGTATAGATGGAGATGTCCGCGAGCGTGGAGATGCGGCTGCGGGCATCCACGACCGTACGTTTGCCTTCTGCGAGGGTTTCAGCGATGGCGCCGCCGCGTGCCTGGGCAATATAGCGGTACAGCCCGTGATGTCCGGAAACGGACAGGATTTTTGCGAGATCGGTTTTCATAAGTTTTGTAGATATTCGTCAATTCTGGCGTGCAGCGCTTCAAGGCTGTCGCCGTTTTCAATGATATAATTGGCCTTGATTTTATGCGGGGACTGGGCCGAAAGCCGTACCGCGGTCTTGGGATTGCGCTTGAGCCGCTGCGAGAGCGGTGCGCGGACAAGCAGCACTTCGTCGTAGAGGCAGTGCAATTGCGGTTTTTCGGCGGCGATCGCCGATTCGAGAAAGACCGTGTCTGCCTCCTGCTCATCGCGCCAGGTCTCGAAATCGCGGATGACCTCGGGATAGACGACGGCTTCCACCGCGGCGCGTTTGGCGCTGTCGGTAAAGATGACGCCGATTTGGGCAAAGGGAGCGCCGATGGCCTCTTCTACCTTTTCAATCAGCCCCGGAACGGTGCTGTACAGGGCTTTTGCGCGGGAATCGCTGTCATAGACCGGCCAGCCCTTTGCGGTGAGGTAGCGGCATACTTCGCTCTTTCCGCTGGCAATGCCCCCTGTCACCAATACCGTCTTCTTCATCACTGCTTCTCCGTAATTTCAATGCATTCGCAGACCTCCGGTACGATGCGGACGTCGATGACGCTGGCCGGCAGGGTATCGCAGTGCAGGATGCAGGCGCCGCCCCGCGAAGCGAGGAATTCGGCATAATCGACATAGACGACGGCCTGGTCGACGGGGTTCGAGGAAAGGGGGAAGATGCACTTGAGCTGCAACTGCACCTCCGCAGGCCGCAGATAGAGCCGGACGCCGGGCGGAACGCCGCGGATCTGTACGGGAACGCTGCCCTCCAACTCCACGAAGCGCGTGAGTTCGATGCCATAGGCGACGTGGTCGGCGGACAGGCGGATTCCGGAAGGCTTTTCCAGTTTCACCGTTCCGTGCACGGATTTGCGCAGGTCGCTGTGCGAGATGGTCCGGGTATAGATGGCGTCGATGTCGTCCACCCGCCACCGGTCCCCGAAAATCAGCACCGAATCCGGTTCGAGCGAAATATCGCCGCGAAGGATGTACTGCGGACGGAAGGACAGGGAACGCGCGGCGCGCACCGGTACTTTCCGGCTGTATTCGGGTTTGAAGCGGAAGAGTAGTTCCCGGGCGTTGAAATTTTCCACCACGGTGGCGTCCCCGAAGATGTAAGGGGCGTATTTCTGCAGGTCGGCCGCCGCGATGGCATACAGGTCACCTTCCCGGTGCACCAGGTCTTCCGCCTGGAAAAACACCGTGACACTGCGTCGGCGGGCCATCCAGATGAGATTGAAGCCCGAAGCGCGTACCCGCGCGGTGACCTCGACCTCGGAATCGCTCCGCTGGGCCCTTCCTTCCAGGTTGCTCTCGGCCACAACGCCCACACTCACCAAATCCGTGTAGGTGAGGGAAAGGTTGTGCGCCAGCCAGATGCCCAGTGAGAGCAGGAGGCAGAGCAAAAAAGGACCCCAGGATTTCACTGTTTACTTGTTGGAAGCGGGGGCGTCGGGTGCGGCGGAAATGAAGTTCTTGTCCACGCGGAGTTTCACTTCACCGTCCACCTTGATGAGGACCGTACGGTCAGAGATTTCCGAGACTTCTCCGAGGATACCGCCGGCGGTAATCACCTTGGAGCCTTTCTTGAGTTCGTTGCGGAATTTTTCCAGTTCCTTCTGCTGCTTGCGCTGCGGACGGATCATGAAAAGCCACATAACGGCGAAGATCAGGATGATCATCAGCCAGAAAGAGAGTCCGCCGCCCTGGGGCTGTGCCGCAGGGGCTGCCTGGAGAACAAGAGTAAGGATGTTCATACGTTTATTATTTTAACAGTTTGTCCAATAGTCCGTTGACGAAGCCGCTGCTCTCCGGGGTACTGTAGTACTTGGAGATTTCGACATATTCGTTGATGATGATGTTTTTCCGGGTGCCCGGGAAAGCGTCCGCTTCTGCGAGTCCGCAGACGATCAGGGCCAGGTCGGTGGCGCAGATACGGTCCAGTTTCCATTTGCGCGTGTGCTCTGCGAGTTGTGCTTTGTAGCCTTCGAAGCCGCTGACCGCCTTCCGGAGGAGTTTGCGGATGAAATCGCGGTCGCTCTCTTCGGCGGGCCGCTCGTCCATTTCGCTCTTATAGAGGGGAGGAAGCGTCCAGGAGTTGCCTTCGCCAAGCTGTTGCATCGTCCGGAGGACGGTCTTCAGGCCGTAGGGGAGTTCGTCGCTCCAGTTCAGCGGCAGGTCCTCGAGAATCTCATCGAGTTCGGCGCTGTCCTCGAGGAGGGGATAGATGCGGGTCCACAGGAGGGCGTCCTCTTTGAGGGAATCTTCGCCGGATTCCATATAGCTGCGGAACCAGTCCTGCTCGCGTATTTCCTCATAGAAGTGCCGCAGAAAAGCATCGTAGGGCTGCCAGCCCAGTTTTTTCTTCTTGATGATGCGTTGGAAATCCGGATCTTCGCCAAGAATGGCGGGAATGCGGTTCTGTACGAATTTCAGGTTGGGGTTGCGCTCTTCAGCCGTGGCGGTGAATTTCGCGCGGGATGCCTCGATGCGCCGGGATGCCTCTTCCGTCAGCGCTCCCGACAGGGTCAACAGGAACACATAGAGGTCCCTGGTGGCTACGCAGGAGTGTTCCAGTCTCCTCTCCGCTTCCTTCAATGTCATCTC
>JAEEJZ010000063.1 GCA_016282145.1 Bacteroidales bacterium
CAGTGGGCCGGCACCCTCGGTGGCAATCCGCCTTCGATGATTACCAAGGCCGGCTTCGAGGCCAGGGTTAAGGAAGACACAGGCGCTGCCTATGTCGAGCGTTTTGTCGGCTGGGAGGGCAGCGATATCTACAAAGACCAGCGCCGTGTAGACCGTGGCGACGGTTATTGGTGGCCGGGTGCCTATCAGCCTGCCAATTAGTTTGGATTAAATACTACACACTTTTATGAAACGGATCAGCAGAACCATCGTATTTGCATTTTGCATTGCGGCGCTGTTTTCCTGCGCCAAGGAGATTGAACAGGAGGTAGAGACCCCCGGGGACGAGATTGTCCCCGAGGGTTACACCCTGCAGACTTTCTCCGCCATAAGCGAAGACACGAAGACTTCCATCAGCGGCGGCAACACCGTCTGGAACGAAGGCGATCAGATACGCGTCGTTTTCAGTGATGGTTCTGCTTCCGATCCGTTCACCCTTACAGGCGGGGCCGGCACCTCTACCGGTCAGTTCCAGGGCATGGCCCCGAACGGCAAGACGGCATCCTACGCTGTTTATCCTGCCACTGCCTATTCTTCGGTAAGTGGCACTACTGTTGATGTGGCCATTCCTGCGGATCAGCCGGGTACCTTCGCCGCCGGCAACATTGCCGTTGCAAAGGTGGCCCCCGACCACAGCATGACCTTCAAGAACGTGAACGCCTTTCTGGTGTTCCAGCTCAAGACCGGTTCGGCCGTTACCAAGGTGGAAGTCACCAGCGTCGACGGCAGCGCCCTTGCAGGTACGATTCCTGTCAGCTGCTCGGGAGATAGTCCTACCCCCAGCAACTCTTTCAGCGGAACACAGTCCGCTACGGTCTCGATGACCACTAGCGGTGCAGGCATCTACTATATGTCCATCATCCCGGGCGTCACCCACGCAAAGGGCCTCAAAATGACATACTATGCAGGGGAGAACGAAACAGGCGTTTACTACCTCAACCGCAACCTTCCCATCGCGGCCAACCATATGTACACCCTTGGCGAGGTGGAAACCGGCCGCAACTACTACGTGACAGTCAGTGGTGCAGGCAGTAAGAACGGGATGGACTGGGCCAATGCCTTCAGCGCCGAGCAGATGTGGAAAAAGGTAACGCTCACGCAGGCGCAGGAAGAGGATGCCCCAACCAAGGAGGCTAAAATCGCAGCCATTGACGGCGCGACTTTCCATATGGCCGCCGGGGATTATAACTTCGGCGAGGCACCAGCTATCTCTTTCAACGAGACAGACGCTGTTTCCCTTATCTTCCAGGGCGGTTATCCCTCCAGCCCGTCTGCCGGGGCCGTTGCTAACCCTGCAACCAACGCCACCAATATCACCGGTGGCAATTCCCACGCCTGTCTGAGCCTCTCCGGCAAGATGAACGTCACCCTTGACGGAATCCGAATAGTCAACGGCCGCGTCTCCGGACAGCCGGGTGCAGCTCTGACCTGCAGCGGGAGCAACCTCAATCTTACGATGACCGACTGCCGCATCAGCGACAATGTCAATCCGGGAAGCGGCGGTTCCAATGGCGGCGCGGGAATTTTCCTCAATGCTGTAGGGGAATTCTCCGCCACGCGGGTTACTTTTGCGGACAATACGTCCCATCACGCTCCCGCCCTCTTCTGCTACAGTTCGGATATGACCTTGAACGACTGTGTGTTCAGCGGGAATACGGCAACCAACTGGGGCGGTGCCATCCGTATCCGTAAGGGCAACCCTGTCTGTACGTTCAACGACTGTAGTTTCAGCGGAAATTCCGCCACAAACGATTCCGGCTGTATTGTCCTCAATGACGGTACAATAAACTTCAATAACTGTAGCTTCACCGGCAACGGCTGCGCCAGCAACGGTGGCGCCATAGTGGCGAATTCCGCCTGTACCATAAATATCAGCGGCGGTTCCTTCAAAGGGAATTATGTCGATGGGGATGGCGGCGAAGGTGGCGCTATCCGCTTGAAATCCGGCGATACAACCCTCAATATCGAGAACTGTACCTTCGGCGGCACGGCGTCAGGGGAAGCCAACTATTCCGGAATGGACGGCGGAGCCCTTTCGCTGCAGGTGGGTACTACTACGATTACAAACTGTGATTTTATCGGAAACTACGCCCTGAATGACGACCCCGCCCGTACCGAGCCTGACAAGGGATATGGCGGTGCCATCGACTGTTACAGTTCTGCCAGCATGACCATTTCCGGAGGCACTTTCTCCGGCAACAAGGCCTGGAAGGGCGGTGCCGTCAACTGTGCCGCCTCGGGAGACATTTCCATCAGCGGTACAAGCTTTACCGCCAACGGTGGCAGCAATGCCAGGCTCGGAGGAGCCATACGGGTGAATTCAAGCATAGAGTTCGAGAATTGCACCTTCGGCGGAGCTTCCGCTTCGGATGGCAACGAGGCGCTCCTCGGCGGAGCTCTCTATTTCGAGGGCAAGACAAGCTCCATTGCCGGATGTTCCTTCTCCCACAACCAGGCCCACATTACAGACAATAATTTTGGCGGAGGTGCCATCTTTATGCGTGGAGGCACTAACCTTGAAATCAGCAGCACGTCGTTTACTTCCAACAGTACGGCTGCCTGCGGAGGCGCCATCTGTGCCTGGACCAAAGCTGAACCCGGTGCCAGTTCGGACAACGGCACGGGGTCGCTGACCATCGGCGGCAACACCACCTTCTCCGGCAACCATGCGGACAAATGGGCCGGCGCCATCCTCTATAAGCACAAAGGAAGTTTGACCGTTCACGATACCAGTTTCACCGGCAACTATTCCGATCAGGATACGGGAGCGCTCGATCTGAGCAATACCGCGACTACATTCAGTTTTGCGGATGTCCTCTTCAGCGGCAACCACGCAGACGGTGACAACGGCGGGGTAATGTGGTTATCGGACGGGACCTACAGTTTCAGCGACTGCCAGTTCCTGAATAATTATGCGAGCGGTAACGGCGGTGCCATCTACTCAGAGAAAGCAGGAGATGTTTCCATCACAGGCTGCACGTTCGAAGGAAACCATACGACCTGCCGGCAGAATAAAGACGATGGGAAGAATGGCGGCGCACTGTATTTCCATGGCGCTCCCACGGTGAAAATCAATGCTTCGCAATTCAACGACAATTATGCAGGCATCGGCGGCGCGATATTTACCAATAAAGATGGGGACAATTATCCGACGGTCTTCTTGAATGCGTGCTCCTTCTCCGGGAATTACGTCCAGTATCGTTTTGGGGCGGCCATCAATATCGACCATGCGTCCTACTTCTGCATGAACAACAGTTCCTTTGCAAACAATCATTATGTCAACCTGACTTCCGGCGGTGACGGGCTGAAGGCGTCCTGGATTGCGCTGGACGGTATCCAGAACTGCTCGGTCATCAGCAACTGCTCGCTGATCGGACGTACCTGGAGATATAATGACGGCTTGGAGAAAGTGACCACTAACAATGCCCTGATCGGATTATGGGATGCCAAACAGACCTATCTGGTCAACGACCTGATTATCCTTGATACAAACGGCAGTTCGTTCTCTCCGCTCCGGGGGTATAATGAGACACCGTTACAGGCGGTCACCGCTTATTACACGCACTATACGAAAGACAATCTCAATATAGACTGGTCGGGTGATTATAATACCAAGGGCTATTGGAAGGAACATACCCGCTATGGAAGCGCAGACCAGGAGGCGCAGTGGAAAAACAGCTGTTGGAAATGGGACGGCTATTATGTCAAAAATGAGAGTACGGTCGATTCCTATGACAAGATTTCCAAGTCTGATTTCACGGGATACCTGAATGACGCGTGCCCGGCCTTTGTCACCTGGCTTGGCTCGGATATCAGCAAAGACCAGCTCGGGCACGACCGCGGGACTGTCGAATGGTTGCCGGGAGCCTATCAGAAGGAGGCCGGTGTCGCTCCTGTCCTGCTCAAGGCCGCCACCTGGAATATCCGTGCTGCCTCTATGAACGATTCCGGCGACCGCGCCTGGTCTGCCCGCCGCGCCGGTGTGGCCGCCCTTATCAACGACAGGCAGCCCGATATCATCTGTATGCAGGAATGCGAGAAAGAGCAGCGGGAATACCTTGTAGACCATTGTTCCGGTTACGATGACATCTTTGACAATACTTCGCTCAGTTGGTATGAACGGAATATCCAGGGCCTTGAAAACTCAAGCGAGGTCATTCTTTACAAGACCAGCGCTGTCGCCGTCCAGTCTTCAGATACGTTCTGGCTGGTCAGCGGCGCGCCCACGAGCCCGTCCAAATCCTCCGACCAGAATTCCTTCCGCAGCTGCACCTGGATGAAGTGTACCTACGAGGGGCAGAAGATGCTGGTGATGGATGTGCACCTCAGCTATAGGACAAAGAATAATGCCACGGTTGAATCTGATGATGTGAAAGCGCTTCGGCAGAGGGAAATGAATGTCATCAAGACCTGGATCGACTCTCACTATAACCCGTCCACCGACGGCTGGATCCTGTTTATGGGAGATATGAACGCTTCGCACTGGGAGGCCATCTTCGATGAGTGGAAGGACGGCACCTACGGCTACTTCTCCCGCGCGGGATTTTCCGGTGATGCGCTGGGCCGTACCTACAACGATTTTAACTACGAGACCGGCAGCGTATCTACCATCGACTATCAGTTCTACAAGGGCTTCCCTTCGGTAAGGTCCTATAGCATTATCAGGGATACTTATTCTAGTGTCGAGTACCTCTCCGACCACTGGCCGGTAGTGGTGGAATACAAGATGCAATGAAGGGTAGCCGGGCGCCTATCAGGAATAATTAAGTACACACAATTATTATAACTATATGAAAAAAAAACAATTCATTCTCAATGCGGGGCGGATGCAGTACGTGCGTCCCTGCGCTTGGGCGGAAGAACTCGGCCCTGAACTGGTGCTTTGCGGCAGTCTTGAAGACAATGCAACATCAGAAGACTACGAGTTCGATGACATTTGGACCGTTAACCCTTAAAATGACAGCCATGAAAAAGTTTTTTACCCTTCTTGTGGCAGCCGTTTCGGCATCGGCCCTCTTCTTTTCCTGTTCGGTAAAAGAAATCAATGAACCTGTAGATGTAGTTATTCCCGAAGGCTATGTCGCCGTAGATTTTACCGCCAGCATCGAGGCTGTGAAATCCGACATCGACGCCCAAGGCCATACCGTGTGGTCCGACGGCGATGAAATCGCTGTTTTCTGGGAAGACGGTCAGGGAACCGCTACCCTTACCAGCGGTGCCGGAACCGTCAGCGCAGTGTTCCGCGGGGTGATCCCTGCCGGCAAGACCGCGCAGTATGCCGTGTATCCTGCCGATGCAGCGGTGGGCGTGGACGGCTCTTCCGTCAGCGTTGCGATTCCTGTGGAGCAGACCGGTTCCTTTGCGGCCGGCAACATCGCCGTTGCGGCCGTGGATGGCAGCAATGGCCTGGAATTCTTCAATGTGAACGCTTTCCTGAGCGTGCAGATCACTAGTGATGACATTACGAAGATTACTGTGAAGAGCGTGGACGGAACCCCGCTCGTGGGTGTCCAGACTGTCCTCTTCGGCGGTCAGGGCTCTGAGCTTGAAGCCTATTCCGCTGAAGAGTCTTTCGTTGCGATGACGGTGAACGGCGCGGGTACCTACTACCTCAGCGTGATGCCCGAGCAGATTCACTCCGGCGGCCTTCTCCTGCAATACTTCAAGGGGGATCAGGTTTCCGGATCGTATATGCTCGACAGGAGCGTGACCACGCACCGCAGCAGGGGCCTTGCCTTCGGCGAATTCGAGCCCAACGACGAATATTATGTCACGGTCGACGGCGCGGGCAGGAAGACCGGTCTCAGCTGGGCGGATGCGATGAGCAAAGACCAGATGTTTGCGCTCCTTACTCCCGGCGATACTCCCAGTGCCGCTGACTCTGCCGCCAGGGCCCTTGCCCTTGACGGCGCGACCTTCTACATGGCGGAGGGAACCTACGACTTTGGCAACGATCCGAGGATTGGCTTTAAGGAGGAAAATCCTGTGGCAATTACCCTCAAGGGCGGTTACAACGCCTCCACCGGCGAGCGTGACCTGGCGGGCTATCCTACGATCATCACCGGTAACCGTGACGATCTGGCAGAGCCCGTTACCGGACATATCTGCCTGAAACTCAGGTACAATATGGATGTCACTCTGGACGGCCTCCACTTCGAGAACGGCCTGTCGTCCCAGGACAAGGGCGGTGCCTTGAACTGCTATGGCCCCGATCTCAACGTTACCCTGGTGGACTGCGTCATCAGCAACAACAAGAATATCGTTGACGGTGCCGACAAGAACGGCGCAGGACTCTACCTGGAGTCAGTCGGATCCTGCACGGCCACCCGCGTTACGTTCAGCAACAATACTTCGCTGCACGCTCCGGCACTGTATGTCTACGCATCTGACATCACCCTTAACGATTGTACTTTCAGCGGCAATACTGCCTCCAACTGGGGCGGAGCAGTCCGTATCCGCGAGGGCAATCCCATCTGTGTATTCAACAGCTGCACATTTGACGGGAACAGCGCAGCCAACGATTCCGGCTGTGTGTTTGCTGACGTCGGAACCACCACCTTCAACAACTGCTCCTTCACCGGGAATCACGGCGGCGGAGTCGGCGGCGCCCTTACGCTGCAAGGGACCAGCACCGTGAATATCAGCGGCGGTTCCTTCAAAGGTAACTATGCCGGCACTGAAGGCGGTGCAATCCGTATTACAAGCGGCACTCCTACACTCAATATCGAGAACTGTACCTTCGGCGGTAGCCAGGACGGTGAACCGAACTCTTCCGGTAGAGATGGCGGCGCCATTTCACTGAAGGTCGGTACCACCACCATCACAGACTGTAATTTCATCGGCAATCATGCATACTATGACACCTGTGAAAGGAAGGATACAGATGTTGCGTTCGATGATGTAACCGATGTGGGTTACGGCGGTGCAATAGACTGCTTCGACAAAGCCAGTCTCACCATCAATGGAGGAACTATCTCTGGTAGTGTTGCATGGAGAGGCGGCGCCATGAACATCAGTTCTTCCGCGGCTGTCAATCTGAACGGTGTCACCTTCACCGCCAACGGAACCGCAGAAGCTACCCGTGCCGGCGGCGCCATATTCTGCCGGAGGAATCCGACAATTACCAACTGTACCTTTGGCGGCGCGGATGCGGCCGACGGCAACAAGGCCAAGTTCGGCGGTGCCATCAATCACGTAAAGCACGACGGTAAGAATGGCCTCATGACGGTTAATGGCGGAACATTCCGGAACAATGTGGCCAACAATTGCGGCGGCGCCATCTGCGAGGAGTCCGCAGCGATTATCGATCGTCACAACGGTCAGGGTACACTGTTCCAGGATAACTGGGTAACCACGGATGATGCTAATGAATGCGGCGGCGGTGCCGTCTGGGCGGAAACCTACAGCGGGAGCGACAATAAAAGAGTGGATGTCAATTATGCCGTATTCAAGGGCAATGAGGCTTTCAGCGGCGGTGCCTGCTATGTCTATGGCGACAATTCCAAGATTTGTTTGAATTACTGCACCTTCGGCGGGGAGAATTCCGGCGATGCCAATTATGCCCGTGGAAACAGCGGTAATGGCGGCGGCGGCACCCTCTTCATGAGAGACCACAATACCTATGCCAATCTCGTGGAATGCACCATCACAGGCGACCATGCCAAGCGCTTTGGAGGTTCCGTCTTTGCCAATACCAAGAAAGATTTTGTTGCCAGTGGCTGCACCTTCAATGGCTGCTATTCCAGCAGCGGCTGGGGCGGCGCCATCGTTACCCGGAAAGGATCAATGAACCAGACGGTTATTAAAGGAGGATCCTTCGTCAACTGCCACTCCAATTGTGGCGGAGCCATCCTTTGCCGCATGTCCTCAGGTAAATTGACTTTTACCGATTATAACGGCGGCGAGGGAACCCTGTTCCAGGGCAATTATGCCAACAAAGCAGGACAGATTTACCAGGGTGGCGCCATCCAGCTGGAAGGTGCGGCTACCGTAACAGACGGCACGAGTTCTCTGCGTGTAACCATCTGGAAGGCGCGTTTCGTCGGCAACTATGCCGGGCAGGGCGGCGTAATGTACGCACAGAGTGCCGGCAAGCCCGACATCTACATCGACCGCTGCTCCTTCGACGGCAATTACATTACCAGGAGATGGGGCCCCGTCATCGCCACCGACGGCCTGAACCGCTTCCAGATGAACAATTGCACCATCAGGAACTCCTATACCACCAGCTCCGATGCCGAAGAACAGACCGGCCTCAAACCTTCCTGGATAGCCCTCGACGGTATGCCTGATGACGGTCTTGTGACTATCAGCAACACCACCATCATCGGTGACGTTCAGTACAGTGCCGACGGCAGTTCCTTTACTCCGCTGCCCGACGGCAACGCTCTTGTAGCCATCTGGGGCAACCAGCCGAACTACCTGATCAACAACATCATCGTTCCGAACACGGCTTCGGTGGACGCAGTTAAGGGAACCGGCAGCGAGGATGTCAAACTCCGCTACAACCAGCTGAGCAATGTGTCCAACGTTTCGCAGGACGACCTCGGCGGCAACGTTACGGGCCTCACCGCCTCCAGCATCGGCGGTCTCAGCTGGACCAACGACTGCTGGCAGTGGAACGGCACTATAGGCGGCAACGCCCCGGCCATGACGACGGCCTCCGACGTCCTCGACCGTCTCAATGCCGTCAATGCCGCGTATGTCTCCTGGATTGCCTCCCCGGACGACCACTTCGACTACTACGGCGTGAATCGTGGCGACGGTTATTGGTGGCCCGGCGCCTATCAGCCTGCCGTAGACTAGTCCTGGATACGGGTATATGATTTCAGCGGCTTGTGGTTTCCCACGAGCCGCTGATTTTTTTAGCGGAGGATAAAACGCCGTGAGCGGCGGGGGGAGGCGCCGGCGTAGAAATCTACCAGGACGCGGGGACCGTCCACGACGAGTTTGTAGGCTCCGGCGCAGTCGGCCAGGGAGTAGGCGCGTATGCCCGGACGATATTCGTCAAAGAGGGGCTTGCCCGCCTCGTTGCCATATTCGGCGGCGCCGGAGGCAATCAGCTTGTATTCGCCCTTTTCCGCACTGCTCCAGACGCTGTTCATGGTCATCTGGGTGATGCGGCCGCCGTCACCCTTCCAGTCCAGGAATTCGGTGGTATGGGTGTGTCCGCAAAGGACGATGGCGTCCAGGGAAGCGAGTAAGGCGCGGATTTCCCGGCGCTCTGCGGCATATCTGTCGTTCCGGCTTCCGAGCAGGTACCAGAAATAGATATCCGGGTCGTCAAAAGGAAATACGGGCCCGTGGACGATGACGAAGACGTGCCTCGCGTCCCGGGCTTCTTCCAGCAGGGCCTTGATGCGCTGTGTCCCTGGGTGGTTGAAGTCGATGACGACGAAGGCGTCCGCTCCGCAGCGGAAAAGGAAATTGACGTCCGTGATTTCCTGTCCCAGTTCGCGGGACAGGCGCGCCGTCATGTATGCTTTGTACGCCTGCCGGCAAACGGCGTCGTCATTGCCGCGGACGTCGTGGTTCCCCGCAACGGTAATAAAGGGCAGTTCCGGAGCGATGCTGTCCTTCAGCAGGTTCATGGCGTCGTCCAGAAAACGTTTGTGGGTGGCGGCGTCCGCAGTATCGCCCTGGATCAGGTCTCCCATCTGGAAGACATAGCGGGTGTCGTCATCCACCAGGCAGGCGGCCCGCTTGACGAGTTCCCTGCACCGTCCTGACCACATCTCTCCGTTCCTTGCGAATTCTTCCCGGTGTGCGGCTTCCCGCGCAGGGTTCGGATCCCTGTATCCGGCGTGGTACTTCAGCGGGTCGGCATCATCATAATGCGTGTCTCCAAGGATGACCACGGAGTACCTGTCCCGGGCCTTCGCTTCGGCCGGATGCGGCATCCAGAGCCGGGGGAGGGACAGCCCCGCCAGCCCCAGGGCGGAATATTTGAGGAAATTCCTTCTGTCCATCAATCAGCGCAATTCGTATTCGTAGATGGCGAAGCTGTTGGAGGCTTTGAGCGTGAGGGGGAGGCGGCCTTCCTTATCGACGCGGACGCGGCAGGATTTAGCGTCGCCCAGGACGGCTTTCAGTTGGACGCGGCTGTCTGCGGGGAGCCAGCTCCGGAGGCAGGCCCGGTCGGAAGGGGTATTTTCCCGATAGACGATCAGGTATCCGTGCTGTCCGTCAATGATGGACTGGAAGCCGGTCCAGGCCCGGCCGGAAGGCTCTTCGCCGATGGGCAGGATGGTTCCGGCGTGGAGTGCGGGTGCCAGTTTCCCCCATTCGCGTAGCAGGTCTCCGGTGGCAAAGGCTTCTTCCGGCAGGTTGGACGCCTCCATCCAGGCCAGGGGCTGGGCGGCCAGACTGGTGGCCACGATGTAATCGAAGCGGTAATGCTTCGGGGCGAAGGCATCGCCCGCAGGATATTTGTCCGGATTGCGCCAGGGGTTCAGGAACTCTATCTGGAAGCGCTCAGGGGCGACGTAGCGGGAAAGTTGCCAGAGGTTGCGCAACGTCTTGTAGGGATAATAGTTCCCCCAGTCCGTGTAGCGGTTCTCCAAAAAGATATTCCCGTATTCCGTGAACCAGTTGTAGCCGATGCGGCGTCCGTTGGTGACGTCCATATTGAAGACGACTTCGTCTCCGCTCTCTTCCCGCACACGGTCCAGCAGCCGGCGCAGGTTGCGTTCTGCGGCCTTGGAGGGAAGGATGAGGCCGTCAATCTTGAAGATGCGGATGCCGTACTTTTTCCAGAGGCCGGTCAGCACGGCGGCATCCTTCTCCCAGTCGGCCAGGTCGTCCTGCACGCTGGGGTTGAACCAAAGTCCTATCTCTATCCCTAGTCTCCGTGCTTTCTCGACGATGGGGGAGAGGCCGTGCGGGAATTTGACGGGGTCCAGGTCCCAATAGCCGGCGCGGGCCCAGATGTTGTCGAAAGAACCGCCCTTGACGACCGAAGCCGGGCTCTTGCCCACTTGCCAGCCGTCGTCGATCTGGTAGATGGTGACGCCAAGGCGGGCGGCCTTGTCCAGTTCCTGCAGGCAGAAGTCCTCGCTGACGCGGCCATCCTGACTGCGGTCTCCCCAGGTGTTCATCATCACCATATCTTCCTGTCGGCGGGCCGTTTTCTGATAGGCGCGCAGCGCAAGGGCCTCGGAGACTTCGTCGTTCCCGCTTACGCCCATTACGCTGCCGTAGAGGCGGGTCCAGTCGTCCGGAAGGATGTCTGCAGGCTCAAAGCCGATGCCGACGACCTGGAAGCGGCCGTTCTTGGTATAGAAATCGCCCGGACGGCTGCCCACCTGCATATCCGAACAGGGGGCCTCCTTCAGGATGAACAGCCCGTCGCCGCTCGTAAAATCCCTGGCCAGCAGGAGGTTGCCGTTCCAGGCCTTCTTGTGGTGGTAGGAGATGAAGCGATGCTCTTCCAGCAGACTGTTGTGATGGTCCGTGATGTCGTGAAACTCCACGCAGTTGCAGTGCCAGTTCCTGCCTTTCAGGCATATCTGGTCCAGGATAGGGGTTTCTTCCGGCTGGATATCCCAGATGCCTTTGACGTAGGTGTCGCAGGCGATGGCCGGCACTTCCTCATAGATGCGGTATTCCCTGCGCAATTCTACCTGCCCGATGTGGTAACTGACCCTTGCGATGAGGCAGGCGGGGGCCCATCTGCTCTCCCGGACCGTGATCGTTTCCAGTTTCGCGTCTTCCGGGGCTTCTTTGGCCAAAATGAAATCCGGGAGTTCGTGCCGGGATTTCATCGTGCGGCCGGCGGCTTTGTCGCTCAGCCAGAGCGTGCGGAGAGCGCCGCCGTTCCAGGCGAATGCGCGTTCGATGCGGGTATTGCCGATGCG
>JAEEJZ010000064.1 GCA_016282145.1 Bacteroidales bacterium
CAGGATATGAAGGTCGAAATCGACGAGGCGCTGCTGCGCAGCATCGCCGACGCGACCGGCGGCCGCTATTTCCGTGCGACGGACAACACCAAACTTTCCGAAATCTATACCGAAATCAACAAGATGGAGAAGGCGCGCACGACCGTGGACAGTTTCCCCGTCTATAAGGAACTGTTCGAGGGCTACGTCCTTGCGGCGCTGCTCTGCCTGCTCCTCGAAGTCTTGCTGCGTTTCCTGATCAGAAGATTGCCGTAACTATGTACTTCGCTCACGCACAATATCTGTATCTGCTGCTTCTGGTGCCGCTTTTCCCCCTGCTCTACGGCCTGGTGAGGTGGCTGCGCGTCCGGCGGCTCCGCCGTCTGGGCGACGAAGCGCTGGTACGGGAACTGATGCCCCACTGGTCATCCGCCAAAGGCTGGGTGCGCGTGGTGCTCTTCTCCCTGGCGTTCTTCTTCTTTGTGCTGGCGGCGGCGCGTCCGCAGATCGGGGCGAAACTCTCCGAGCGCGAAACCCGCGGCGCGGAAATCATGATCTGCCTGGACGTATCCAATTCCATGCTGGCCCGCGACTATACCCCCTGCCGTCTGGACCGCGCCAAACTGGCGATTTCGCGCATGGTGGAGAAGTTGGAAGGGGACCGCATCGGCCTCATCGTCTTTGCCGGGACCTCCTTCGTGCAGTTGCCCATTACCACGGACTACGTGTCCGCGAAAATGTTCCTTTCGTCCATCGACACCGACTCCGTGCCCGTGCAGGGAACGGACATCGGCGACGCCATCCGCCTGGCGGTCAAGAGTTTCAGCGCGCAGAGCGAGAAGAGCCGCGCGATCGTGGTGATTACCGACGGTGAGGACCACGAGGGTCGGGGTGCCGATGCGGCGCGCCAGGCCGCCGAATTCGGCATCAAGGTCTACACCATCGGCGTAGGCTCCGCGGAAGGCCAGACCATTCCCAAGGACGGCTCCCTGCTCAAGGACAAGGACGGCAACATCGTCGTCACGCGTCTGGACGACTCCACCCTGCGGCAGATTGCCCAGGCGGGCGGGGGAGCCTACATCCACGCCGGGAACGAGGAGTTCGGACTGAACCCCATCATCAGCGACCTGCGCCGGCTGGAGGATGAAAAGTACAGTTCCGTCGTCTTTGAGGAGTACGACGAGCAATATATGTATTTCCTGGCCGTAGCCCTGCTGCTGCTCGTGATCGAAATGCTCATCGGCAGCCGCGCTTCGGGCAGAAAATTCTTCGAGCGATGAAAAAGGTTTTGTGGATTTTGCTGCTCTCGGCCCTCGCGCTGCCGCTTTCGGCCCAGACCGACCGTAAGGAACTGCGGGCGGGCAACCGGAAATTCGCCAAGGGCAAATGGGCGGAGGCGGAACTGGATTACCGCCGCGGCCTGCTGAAGGATTCGCTGTCGGTGCCCGGAGCGTACAATCTCGCTTCCGCGCTCTATCGCCAGGAGGATTTCGACGGGGCGATGAAGGCCTTCGAGAACCGCGATGAACTGGCGGAAGCGACGCCCCACGCCGCTTCCTGGTACTATAACAAGGGCGATGCGGCCATCGCGAAGAAGGACTGGCGGACGGCGGTCGATGCCCTGCGCGAATGCCTTCTGCTGACCCCGGACGATATGGACGCCAAAGAGAATTACCTCTACGCCAAGGAGATGCTGAAAAATGAACAGCAGCAGGGCGGCGGAGGCGGCGGCCAGAACCAGGACCAGCAGAACCAGAATCAGGATCAGGACCAGCAGCAACAGCAGCAGGATCAGAACCAGGACCAGCAGGACCAGGACCAGAGTCAGCAGAACCAGCCGCAGGACCAACAGGACCAGGACCGGAACCAGGATCAGCAGCAGGGACAGGAACCGCAGATGACGCCCCAGCAGGCGCGCCAGATGCTGCGTGCCGTCCAGGCCAAGGAACAGGAGACGCAGGAAAAGGTCAAGAAGGAAAAGGCCGCCCTGCTCAAGTCCCGGCAGAAAGATAAGAATTGGTAATGAAGAAGATACTCTCCATACTCGTGGCGCTCCCGCTTCTGGCGGGGGCGTTGTCTGCGCAAAGTATCAAAGTCCAGACGCGGGACCTCGTCACGTCGGACGAGATGTTCAACATCGTATTCACGGTGGAGGGGGACAAGCCCTCTTCCTTCGAATGGAATCCCGGCGAGAACTTCCAGCTCATCTGGGGGCCGCAGCAGGGGTCGTCCACCTCGCGCTCGGTATCCATCGTGAACGGGAAGGTGCAGTCCTCGTCGGTCACTTCGCATACCTACACCTATACGCTGCAGCCCACCGCGGCCGGCCAGTTCCGGCTGCCGGAGGCGGAAGCGGTCATCGGCGGGAATACGGTCCGCTCGCGCAGCGTCACCGTGACCGTGGTTTCGGGCGGGGACGCCGATGCGGGAGCGCAGCGTGCCGCCCCGCAGCAGGGCGCGCAGGAGAGCGCAGCCGGGGAGCAGCCCGCTTCGGACATTTCCCTGGTCCTGCAACTTTCCAAGACGAAGGTGGTGGTGGGAGAGAGCCTCAGCGCCAGCCTCGTGTTGCGCCAGCGGGCCGATATCGCCGGATTCGAGGATGTCAAGTTCCCCGTCTTCCACGGCTTCTGGAGCCAGGAGACCTATGCTCCGAACAATATTGAATGGCATCGCGAGAACATCGGCGGAAAAATCTACAATGTCGCGACGCTGCGTTCCTACAAACTCGTGCCGCAGCGGACCGGGGACATTACGGTCGAGCCGGCCGAACTGGTCTGCGTGGTGAACGTACGCACGGCGCGCCGCCGGACCGGAAACCCCTTTGACGATTTCTTCGGGGACGATTACACGCGGGTGCGGCGCAAGGTCAGCACGCGTCCCGTGACGATCCACGTCTCGCCGCTACCCGGCGGCGCACCGGCCTCCTTCTGCGGAGGCGTGGGCAAATTCAGCATCTCCGCTTCCCTGAGCAAGGATTCGCTTTCCACCCACGATGCCGCCGCCCTGGTGGTGAAGGTCCGCGGAGAGGGCAATCTTTCCCTGACGGAGACGCCCAAGGTGAATTTCCCGCCGGACTTCGAGACCTACGACGTGAAGGTGACCGAAGGGAAGGGCGAGAAGAGTTTTGAATATCCTTTCATCCCCCGTTCCAAGGGCGATTTTACCCTCGGGCCGGTGGAATACAGTTATTACGATATCGAAGCGGGACGCTATGTGACCGTGCGTTCGCAGGAACTGCCCCTGAAGGTCAGTCGCGGCGCGGTCGCTCCGGGCGCTGCCCCGCAGGGAGAATCGGCACTGGTCATTTCCGACCATCGCAAGGACGTGCGCGATATCGGCAGCGATATCCGCTTCATCAGCACGGATGCGCAGCATTTCCGCCCGAAGGGTGCGTTCTTCGTCTCTTCGCCGGCTTTCCGCTGGCTCTGCGTACTGCTGCCGCTGCTGGCCCTGCTCATCTGGGCGCTGTGGCGCCGCAGCGAGCGTCGCCGCAGCGATGTCGCCGGCAGCCGCAACCGCGCCGCGACAAAGCAGGCCCGCAAACGGCTCTCGCGTGCCGAAGGCTTCCTCAAGCAGGAGATTTCCTCGGCGTTCTACGAAGAATTGTACAAGGCTTTGCTCGGCTTCGTTTCGGACAAACTGCTGCTGGATGCCTCGGAGATGAGCAAGGAGAATATCGCCGCGAAACTCGGGGAATCCGGGGTGGCGCAGGAGGCGGTCGGAGAACTGCTGGACCTGCTGGATGCCTGCGAATTTGCCCGTTATGCCCCTTCGGAGGGCGGAGACGCGATGAAACGGCATTACGAGGCGGCGCTGTCCGTCATTGCAAAAATCGACCAAAGTATGAAGAAGAAGCGTTCCGGCAGCGTGGCGGCCCTGCTGCTGCCGCTCCTGCTGCTCGGCGGTTTCCACGCGCAGGCGGCCTCGCCGGCCGATTCGCTCTGGCGTGCCGGAGTGGAGGCTTATGGCGCCGGACAGTGGGAAGATGCCCGCAGCGCGTGGCTGGAGATCGAGGCGCAGGGCGTCGAATCCCCGGACCTCTACACCAATCTCGGGGATGCCTGCTATAAACTCGGCGACCTGGCGGGAGCGGTCCTCTGGTATGAACGGACCTTGAAACTCAAGCCTTCGGACCGTACGGCCCGCTACAACCTCGAATTTGTCCGTCACTCCCTGCAGGACAAGATCGACGAGGTGCCGGAGTTCTTCCTGAAAGAAGGGCTGCGCCGCATCGGCTACTGGATGCCTTCGGATGCCTGGGCCGGCCTCTTCCTGGGCCTGCTGGTCCTGTTTCTGGCGGCTTTGCTGCTCTTCGCCCTGTCGGCCCGGCCGGGCTGGCGCAAGACCGGTTTCTTCAGCGCCATCGTGCTGCTGCTCCTGGCGCTCGGCTGTCTGGCCGCCTCCCTTTCACAGAAACATCATTATTTCCGCGCGGACCGCGCCGTGGTGACGGCTCCCGTGGTTTCGGTCTCCAGTTCTCCCGGCGGGAGCGCTTCCAAGGACCTTTTCGTACTGCACGAAGGGACCTGCGTGACGCTGCTCGAGGAAATTGGCGGCTGGTGCAATATCGAACTGACCGACGGCCGTCAGGGCTGGATGGCGGCGACTAACCTGGAAAAGATATGAATGACATTATCCTGTCGGGACTGCTGAACCTGTTCGCGCTCTGCGGCGCGGAAGGCAAAACGGACAAGCAACGTTCCCAAAACCTGGTGGAGGAGCATCTGAAAGGCTTCTTCGGGGTGCGCAACCCCCAGTCTTACCTGAACCTCTATGCCGATCTGAGGGAATATTACGACGATTTCCCGGAGATGGACCACGGCACCATCATTGACGGCATCTGTTCCCAGCTCAAGAGCCGGATCAGCCGCGCCGAGCAGGAAACCCTCCTGCTGCGTCTGATGGAGTTCTGC
>JAEEJZ010000065.1 GCA_016282145.1 Bacteroidales bacterium
TCCGACGGCCGCGAAGCCCTCGATACGCCTGACGGACTGAGCGTCAGCGGAATGGAGGTCAGCTGGAACCCGGTGAACAACGCCGAGACCTACACCGTCACAGTCGGCTCTACCGTAGCCAGCGTACAGAGCACCTCTTACACGTATGAGGGTGAGACCGGTTACTACAATGTTTACGTAGTGGCCGTCCCTGCCAGCGGTTCGTCCTACCGCGCTTCCAAGCCCGCTATGCTCGAAAACGTACAATTCGGCACGCCTACCCTTCCCGCTCCGGAACTTAGCGCCGGCATCTGCACCACGAATTCCGTTCAGGTTACCTGGACGGCGGACGAGCGGGCGACGAACGGCTATCACGCCTCCATCGGCGTAACCGGCGCCCCGGCGGAAATTGAAAGCAAAGATGTCTCTGAAGGCAGCGTCACCTTTGACGGGCTCGAGAGTGGCACCGAATACACCGTATGGGTCTATGCCAACGCTGTCGACGGCAGCCAGCCGTGGCAAGCTTCGCAAAGCACGAGTATCGAGGTCAGCACCACGCAGGGCAGCACGACCATCGCCGATGCGATTACGGCCTGTCCTTCCGATAATTTCACCCTAACCGGCGTTACCGTCGTCGGTGTTGCTTCTCCCGCCAATGCCCTTATCGGTGACGGCACCGGCTTCGCTCTGGTGTACAAGAGCAACCACGGCCTTGCCCTGGGCGATGTCATCAACGTCAGCGGCGCCACCACCCGTTACAAAGGAGTTGTCGAGTTCAACCAACCTGCCGTCGAAAAGACGGGGACAGCACCGGCGGTCGCGTACGGAGATCCTGTCAGCCCTACCGCAGATATGATGCAGGCCTGGGCAGCAGGAAACTTCGACATTACTTATATCCAGGCTATCGGAACGCAGAGCGGCCGTAATGTTACGCTGGCGAACGGTTATGTGCTGTACCTGCATAAAGCCAATGCCGCCACGGACGGAAAGGGTGTCTCGGTGAGCGGTCTGGTCTACGGCTGGGATAGCGGACACAGCAATTTCAACTTCTTCTTCACCAGCATCGAAGAAGACGCAACGGCGCCTTCCCTCGAGGTGACGCCGCTCTCCAAGACCTGGGCATACAATGATACGACTCCCGCCGGCTTCAGCGTAACGGCCAAAAACGGAACCTGGGATTACAATCCCAAGACGCTTGCCTGGGTTACGATCAGCCGCACGGAGAACGGGTTGACCGTCACCCCCAAGGGTGAGAACAGCTCTGAAGACGCGTATCAAGGCATCATTACCGTGTCGCTTACACCCACGGATGGCAGCCCTTCGATTTACAAGGAGATTGTCCTGACGCAGAACAAAAACAATGGCGGTGGCGGCGGAGATACTACCGAAGAGACGATTGACGACGGCACTTTTAGCGGAGACGTAAATTCCATCGCAATGACTACGAATTCCGGTATTACCATCACTCAACTGAAAAATGGCGGAACCAATGTCAATACAACTTATAATACTGTCAGCACGCTCCGCGTTTACAGGGCCAATCAGCTCAGTTTTACCGGGAAGACATTCACCAAGATAGAAATGTACTACACCGGTACCTACAGCGGTGCAGATTGGAGTATTGCTGCCGGTAACGGAACCGTCAGTATTGATACGGCGAATAAGAAAGTCGTCTGGGAGAATTCCGATGGCGCGTCGACCGTAACATTACAGAATTCAACCGCTTCCGGAACCAACGTACAGCTCAGGACAACAAAGTTCATCGTCTATTACTGAAGCGAATCCGGAGGCGGAACCTCCGGGGAGGGAGACCTCACAGCAACAGTTTCAACGGCGACCTCACCCACTGAAACAGGCGCGACAGGGGCAACCCTGTCCGCCTCTTACAGCGGGATGAAGAATGAGTACGCCCCGCAGAACGCCCGCTTCGTATATGGGACGAAGGCGAGCGCAATGAATCTGACGGCCTACAGCCAGGACCTCATCAGCGGCACGTCCGGTACCTTTACGGCAGAACTGGCCAACCTGAGTTCCTCTACGGATTATTACTACCGCGCCGAACTGGATGTCTGGGACCCGTCCAAAAAGACTTATGTCACCATAGCGGGCACGATCCAGTCCTTCAGGACCAATGCCGAGTCCCCTACTCCTGACGGACCGGGCTACCTGGCCAATTACGAAGTTCCTGCCGTATCCCTGTCCGGGACCGGAACTTCCGGCAGCGAGACCTACGACAGCGGCCGCAAATGGTACCGCTACAACTGCAGCGAGAGCAAGCGCGCCGTAGCCACGCATACCTGGACTTCCAACGACAAGGCGATGCGTAATTACACCGTCTTGATGGACGGGAACCGCAAATGCCCTGTCTGGTGCGCATTCGCCATGCACAAGACCGCGTGGGCGGACAATAACGTAGGCCGCAAGGAAGGCTGGACGGACGATCCCGCCTTCCCTTCCGAATGGCAACAGAACGGCGTGAGCGGGTACAGCAAGGGCCATCTCTGCGCCTCCAACTACCGCCAGAGCACGACGAATCAGAACAAGCAGACCTTCTACTACAGCAACCAGGCCCCCCAGTTCCAGACCGGCTTCAACGACGGCGTATGGAACCAGCTGGAGCAGGCAGTCAAAGGCGCGGCGCCATCCGGCCGTGACACCCTGTACGTCGTGGTCGGCCTGCTCTTCGAGAACAGCACGACCGTTTCCGGCGTCAGCATCCCGAGCCACTTCTACAAGTGCCTGATGAAGTGCAGTTTCAATGCGAACGGAGAGATGACCGCCGCCTCGGGCTGCGCCTATCTCTTCACGAACGAGAGCCACAAGGGCTCAAGTTACAGTTCCTTCATCACCAGCATCGACGCCGTTGAACAGCGGAGCGGAATCGACTTCTTCCCCGCCGTTCCGGACAATCTGGAGGCCAGCGCGGAAAGCAGTTCCCAATCCATCTTTTGAGGCCCCTCCCCGTAGGGGCTTCTTGCTTTTTTATGCAAATCTGCGTAAATTGCGCGGATTTTAGTTAGTATTGGGAAGTTCATTATGGAAATCCAGGTTTACGTAGCCCGTCCGGAACACGGAAAATACGCCGAGCAGATTTGCGAAGAGATCTATATCTCGTCGCTGGAGCGCAAGACCGGTATCGCCAAGCGCACGCCGGAATACATCATCGAAAAAATCAACGCCGGAAAAGCCGTCATCGCCCTTTCTGATGAAGGCGAGTTCGCCGGGTTCTCCTACATCGAATCCTGGGGGCACAAGACTTTCGTCGCCAACTCCGGCCTGATCGTCGCGCACAAGTTCCGCGGCATGGGCATCGCCAGGCGCATCAAGGAACAGACCTTCCTGCTTTCCCGCCGCCTCTTCCCCGACGCCAAGATCTTCTCAATCACCACCGGCGCCGCCGTCATGAAGATGAACTACGAATTCGGCTTCCGTCCCGTCCCCTATACGGAACTGACCGACGATCCTGAATTCTGGAAGGGCTGCGAAGGCTGCCGTCACTTCGACATCCTCCAAAGCCACGACTACAAGATGTGCATCTGCACCGGCCTGCTCTACGATCCGAAGGAGCATCTGGAAATTCACAGCCCGAAAGAAAAGTAACTCGATATGGAAAAGAAGAAAAAAGTAGTGGTCGCGTTCAGCGGCGGACTTGACACCTCCTATACGGTCATGTACCTCGCCAAGGAAAAAGGTTACGAAGTACACGCCGCCTGCGCCAACACCGGCGGATTCAGCGAGGAGCAACTGCGCACCAACGAAGAGAACGCCTACAAACTCGGCGCGACGAAGTACGTCACCCTCGACGTCACGAAGGAATACTACGAGAAGAGCCTGCGCTTCATGGTCTTCGGGAATGTGCTGCGCAACGGCACCTATCCCATCTCCGTATCGTCAGAACGCATCTTCCAGGGAATGGCGATTGCGCGCTACGCCAACGAGATCGGCGCGGACGCGATTGCCCACGGCTCCACCGGCGCCGGGAACGACCAGGTCCGCTTCGACATGACCTTCCTCGTGATGTGCCCCGGAATGGAAATCATCACCCTCACGCGCGACGGCAATCTTTCCCGCAAGGAAGAGGTGGACTACCTCAACGCACACGGATTCAAGGCGGATTTCGCCAAACTCAAATACTCCTACAACGTCGGCCTCTGGGGCACCTCCATCTGCGGCGGCGAGATTCTCGATTCACGCCAGGGCCTGCCCGAAAGCGCCTACCTCAAGCAGGCGGTCAAAGACGGAGAGGAAACGCTGAGCCTGGGCTTCGAGAGAGGCGAAATCGCCAGCGTGAACGGCAAAGCCTTTGCCGATAAGATCGCCGCGATCCGCGAAATCGAGCGTATCGGCAGCGCCTACGGCATCGGCCGCGACATGCACGTCGGAGACACGATTATCGGCATCAAGGGGCGCGTAGGTTTCGAAGCCGCTGCGCCGATGCTGATCATCGCCGCGCACAAGTTCCTGGAGAAATTCACCCTGTCCAAATGGCAACAGTACTGGAAGGATCAGGTGGGCACCTGGTACGGTATGTTCCTGCACGAAAGCCAGTATCTGGAGCCCGTGATGCGCGATATCGAAGCGATGCTTGAGAGCAGCCAGCGCAACGTCAGCGGCCTGGTGACGCTGAAACTGCGCAAATACGGCTTCGAGACCGTCGGCGTCGATTCCCCCAACGACCTCGTGAAGAGCAAACTCGGCGAATATGGCGAGACCCAGAAGGGTTGGACCGCCGACGACGCCAAAGGCTTCATCAAGGTCAGTTCCACGGCCCTGCGCGTCTATTACGGCAACCACCCGGAGGAGTTCTAACAAGGAACAATTGTATAACAGTTTGGAATTTTGTTATCATTGTTTTATCTTTGCAGAAAACGATGATGACGATGAATACTGCAACTCCCCGGAAAATTCAAACGGCGTTCCGCCTGGACGCCAATCTGGTCTCACGCCTGAAACTGAAGGCGAAGCAGGAAAAGAAAAGCCTGAACCATCTGGTAGAAGAGCATTTGGAAAAGATTGCTCCGGATGAAGATGGCCTGGTATGGCCAAGGATCAAGTTCCCGATTGAGCCGAATCCCAAGTGGAAGGATCTGACAATGGATATCCACATTACGAAAGAGGATTTGGAGAAGGATGACAGGTTGGCATACATTTTAAGTAAAGGACAGGAGCGATGAGGGTTTTTCTAGATACCAATGTCGTATTGGACTGTCTTCTCAAAGACAGAGTTTACAGGGAAGCTTCTATGGCTTTAATGAAAATGGGAGAGCCTAATAACATCTGGTTCAGAATAGCCAGTACCAGCATTCCCACCATCGTCTACTGTGCAAGGAAGTTCGTCCCTCAAGAAGTGATTCTTGAGCGGATCGAGGAAATAAACAAAACCTGTAAAGTCCTCTCCATAGGTTTTGGCGAGGTTTATACCGCCCTCCATTCCGAATGCCCGGATTTCGAGGACGCCATGCAGATTGCCGCCGCCGAATTGGAAAGTGACGTCATCGTTACCGGAAACGCAAAGCATTTCAGACCCTACACCGCCCTGCCGGTTTTCACCCCCGACGAGTTTATGGCGAAACTGCGGGAACACAGTGCATAAACGCATCGGAACACAAAACAAAGTCTTGGAAATGAATTCTAGAAGTTCCGGAAGGTATCCCAACTGCTGTTGGCTTCGGCTGACTTTTCAATGCCGCTCGTCTGCGTACCCGGCAGATTGGTGAACAGGTCAAAACCGGTCATCTGCTCAATATAGTCCACGCTGACGGCATAGTTGGTATAGCTGTCGCTGCTGTAGGTCTTGTGCTCGAACCAGAAGCCGATGGCTGAAGCCTCCGTCACCTGGTTCCCACTCCATTTCACTTTCAGGAAGGCCTTCCAGTAATAGTTAGGGATGGGCAACTGCGTCGGGTTGGCATTCTTGCCGGTAGCACCGGTAAGGTAGTGGATGGTCTCACTATGCCCCACCGTGCGGTATGCGGGACCGGTAACCACGTAAACTACGGCATCATCGGTTGTCACAAGCGCCCGCTCGGCATCCTCCAGGGAACTCCAGATGCCCTGGTTGAAGTTCGTCTGGAGCTGGGGCGTCTGGTTTGTGGCATAGTAGGTCTGGAGATTCATCGTATCGTCAGACTTACGGTCCGCATTGGGGCACTGATGGCCGCGGGAATAATTGTTGTTCCCATACATCGTCCCATAGCTGTTGGCGGTAATACTCACCTGTTTGTTATTGTCAATATTGGGATTATAGCGCCAGCTGCTGGTCGATGCCGATCCCGTCTTGAGGGCCTTGGTCAGCGGATAAGCCGTCCAGAGCGAAGCATAATAGGTATAGCTGTAATTGTAGCTATAATTCCGATTCGCCTCCGTATTGCCCCCGCTACCGTAGAACGCGCCTACATAATCTTCGCTTCCGGTAACGGCGGGCAGTTCAAGCCAACCCGTGGGGATGCCGGGCACATTCGTGCTCGTCGTGAACTGGCCGACGCTGGCACTGGTGATTTCATTGTACCCGCCATTGCCGTCGCTTACGGTCATGAACGCCTGGTAGTAGTAGGTCGTTCCCGATGCAAGACTGCTGACGTCTGCGGTAAAACTGCCACTGGCGCTTTCCAGGGGATCGATGGTATAGACGGTCCGATAGGTCAGAGAGCCGCTGCTGGTCCCCACCCGGAATCCCGCTTCCTGCGGTGCCGGGCTGGTTCTCACTCCGCTGAACGAAGCGGTCAGGGTCGCCCCTGACGCGCTTTCGTTAAAGGAGGATTGGGCTGTGATGTTTCCATCCCCGGAGGTTCCGCCTCCGGATCCGCTTCAATCAGTGGTATAGAATGTAATAATCGGATCCTTATACTGACAGTAACCGCTACATTTAATTACAATTGCATATTGTGCCGATGCCACAGGGCTGGCAATTGTAAATGTGATAGTGGCTCCATCCGTCTTTGTATCTGCCAGCGTATATGAAGTCCCATTATTAGTTGTATATAATAGATACACATTGCTTGGCGCCGTGCCTCCAGGAGTGGTTCTAGTCATTACAACCTTGCTGATATTTGCAAAATTAGTGGAGCAAATTAAAGCAGTATAATAGGTTGCAGAGGTAGTAACACCCAATGCCGTTGCTATAGCACTTGCACCACTAACGGAGCCGTTGCCTAACGTCATTTTAGCACTCTGCTTGGAATTTGACCCCCACCAGAAACTTGTATTACTCTGCTTTGAACCGCAAGTAGTACTCCATGTGGCTGTTGAAGGATATGTCCCATAAGAAGAAAGGTTGTTGGCGCAGGAAATATCCGTATATGCAGCATATGAATTGGAAGTACCTACAGGAGTAGATGTTGTATTAAGTTTGTAATACTCTTTTTCCGTAGGCACGTCGCCGCCACCGGAATTCACCGTAATCGCCTGCGTGGTAGTTTTGGTGATACCACTGACGGTGTAGCTGATGGTTACCGAAGTATTGGCAGTGGTCAGCGCCGTGGAAGTGCTGGGCGTGAAAGTGAGATTGGCGTTGTCTACGATCTCCTGCTTGGTCTGGGCCGTATTGTCGTGGTTCTCAAACGTAGCCGTGACGACCATTCCGGCGGGATTGAAATACTCACCCTCGGTATAGGTGGTCTTGGTAGGAGCCGTAGTAACAGCGATGCTCTTAAGGTCCCAGGTAATCGGTGCGGATACCGTGATAGCCTGCGAAGTAGACTGCCCACCGTAAGTGATGCTCACGCTGGTCGTCCCTGCAGTAAGGGCCGCGTCAAGCGCAGGCGAGAAGGTCAGGTCACCGTGCGCCACAGTCTCGGTCTTGTCCGCCTTGACACCAGCATGGTCAGAATAGGTTGCCGTCACGACCATTCCGGTCGGATCGAAGTACTCTCCCGCCTCGTAAGCAGTCTTAGTCGGAGGCGTGGTCACTGCAATGCTCTTCAGATCCCAGACGGTGGTGTCGCCTTCGGTGATGGAAATACCGCCTAAACCCACGTTGGAACCTTTGTTAAAGACAAGCTTTACATAACGGGAAGCCGACTTGAAGGATTTGGTAGTTGACAACGTACCCGTAGAGTTCTGAGCGCCAGAAATGGAAAGGCTTTCGACATCCGTAAATGATGAGCCGTCAGCTGACTCCTGAACAGTGATACTGGAGGTAGTATTTCCACCAATCATCTTATAAAGGATAGAAACGACGCCGATGACCGAATTGGTCTTTATCTGGATGTAGTCACCGGTATTATCCAGTTTAATCCGATAGGGCGCATGCGTTTCAGCGTAATCACTGCCCAACCCTTCGGCAGTAACTCCGGTGATAGCCGTCAGTCCAGAACTGGTCGCTGAACCTGATGAAGGATAGGTCCAGGGAAGGGTAATACAATCAGAAACCGCATTCACTGTAATTGCCTGCGTGGTAGTCTTTGTGGTGCCGCTGACGGTGTAACTGATGCTTACAGACACATCGCTGGTGGTCAGCGCAGTGGAAGTACTGGGCGTGAACTCAAGATCGCCATTATCGACAACCACGTCCTTCGTATTGCTCGTATTACCGCGCTCTTCGAAAGTGGCAGTGACAACGAGTCCGGTCGGGTCAAAGTACTCA
>JAEEJZ010000066.1 GCA_016282145.1 Bacteroidales bacterium
ACTGCGGGCCTGCGCGTCGGCCTGTAGAGTCTTTACGGGCTTCGGATAATCTTCGGCAAGCAGGGGTTTGGCTCGATGGCGCTGGGAATGCGCACCCTCACCGGCACGAAGCTGCCGCTCTGGAACGAATATATGCCGACGGGCGCGAAGAAAATCAAGATGCCGGATCAGGTCCGGCATGACGGCTCTTCCCCCGCCCCGGATTCGGCCCAGGCGCTCAAAGTGGTCTATTTTCCTTCTTGCATCACGCGGAGCATGGGCACGACAAAGGCATACAGCAAGGAGAAAGACGTCACCCATGTGACGGCCGCCCTGCTGGAGGCAGCCGGGTTCCAGATCATTTATCCCGAAAAGATGGACTCGCTGTGCTGCGGCATGCTCTTTTCGAGCAAAGGCTACGTCGAAGCGGGCCAGAAGGCATCCGACACGCTGCAGGCAGCGCTGGCCCAGGCGTCCGAAAACGGCAAGTACCCGATTCTCTGCGACATGAGCCCCTGCCTCTATACGATGAAGGCGAACTTCGGCGATGCGCTGCCGCTGTATGAACCCACCGAATTCCTCGACAAGTTCGTGCTGCCGCACCTGACACTGAAGCCGGTCGATGAAAAAGTGGCGCCGTGCGCCGTCTGCGCGGCCAAGAAGATGGGCGTCGTCCCGTACCTGAAGCGGGTGGCGGAGCGCTGTGCACGCGAAGTGGTCGTGGTCGATTCGAACTGCGACGGTTTCGCCGGCGACCGCGGCTTCTTCTTCCCGGAGCTCAACGAGCACGGTCTCCGAGACCTGAAGGCCCAGGTGGAAGGCAGCGACGAAGGCTTCGCCGTGAGCCGCACCTGCGAAATCGGCCTCTCCCGCAACAGCGGCATCGTCTTCAAGTCAATCGTCTATCTCGTCGCCCGCGCTGCCGGGGTCAATATCCGGAAATAAGCGTGGCATCCACATAGCTGATTATCAGCCATATCCTTAAAATCGGTTGCGCATTTTGACGCAACCGATTTTTATCATTTCGCAGTCAGTCAGCCACTTAGCCGCCACGGTACCGTGGCCAGCGGGAGGCACATCATCCCCGTCGGCCAGCCCAGATGACGCCGGCGAGGATGGCGGCGCAGCCGATGCCGGCGAGCAAGGTCATCCGCTCGCCCAGAAAGGCCATGGCGGTGAGCAGGGTGAAGACTGGATTGAGATACACGTAATTGGTGGATGAGACATTTCCCAATTTGTCCATCACCAGATTCCATAGGATGAAACAAATCAGGGAGGCCACGAGCCCCAAGAAAAGGAGGTTAGCCCATACGGGCGTCTGACCCAGGATCGCCGGGGAGAAGGATTCCCGATAGCCGCCCAGGAAGGGAAGAATGGTAAGAAGGCCGTAGAAGAAGACTTTGCGGGTGGTGGTGATCGTGCCGTATTCCCGCGTCATCTGGCCCATGAACAGACTGTAGGCAGCCCAGCAAAGGGCGGCGGCAATCGCCAGCAGATCGCCGCTGGCCGACAAATGCAGACTGGCCCCGTCAAAGACGACCAGCGACATGCCGGTCAGAGCCAGAAGGGTTCCGCCGATCAGTGGCCAGCCCAGATGGATCCGTTCCAGCCCATCCGCAAAGCGGCCCTTTCCGAATCGCTTGTAAATCAAGGTAAAAATTGCCGTAAAGAGCGGCGCGGAGCAGACCAGGAAGGCCACATTCGTGGCCTGGGTGTAGGCCAGCGCCAGATTCTCCGTCAGGAAATAAAGCGATCCGCCCGTGACGCCCAGGAACAAGAAGATTCCCTCCTCCTTCCAGCCATACCAAAGTTTTGCCTTCTGCCGCGAGAGCGCGATATACAACCAGATTCCGGCATAAGCCAGCACGAAGCGGATAAAAAAGATGGCTACCGGATGCATCCCGGCGCCGATAAGGACTTTCGTACAGACAAAGGTCACGCCCCACACGGCTACGACGGCCAGTGCCAGCAGATGGTAAAAGACAGCCGATCCCTTGATGCGCTTCGCTTTCATTCCGGACGATGATTTCTGGCCGCAAATGTAAGTTTTTTCTGCTGTAGTCCTTATCTTTGTAAAGATTTACCATGATTACGCTTATCATCATCCTCATTACTGCTGCCGTGAGCATCTTGTGCTTCTCGCGGCCCGCTATGTTCGAAACGTTGAAGTTCAGCGCCTATGACGTATGGCACCGGCGGCAGTGGCATCGGATGCTCACGTACGGGGTAGTGCACGGCGGCTGGGGACACCTGCTGTTCAACATGATCACGCTCTACTGTTTCGGGCGGATTGTGGAACAGTATTTCGGCGCAGCTTTCGGCGCCACGACGGGACCGGTCCTCTATGCGGTGCTGTACGTGACCGCCCTGGCCGTTTCTTCGATCTGGGATCTGGTCAAATTCCGGGACAATCCTTCCTACAGTGCCGTGGGCGCCTCGGGCGCCGTCTCGGCCATCTTGTTCGCCGCCATCCTGTTCGAGCCGAAGATGGGCATCTACATCTACCTGATCCCCATCCCGATTCCGGCCTACATCTTTGCTCCCCTCTATCTGATTTACTGCATCGTGATGGCCCGGAAGAACATAGACAACATCGGCCATTCGGCACACTTCTGGGGTGCCGTCTATGGCCTGGTCTTTCCGCTCCTCCTCCGCCCCGACATTTTCACACACTTCCTTGCGCAGCTGCAGCGCTAGAAGAACTTGACGATTTCCTCAAAGTCGCGGTGTTTGGGCTGGTAGGGTTCTTCGGCGCGGTAGCCGAGGGCGATGACGGCCGTCACCGTCTCTTCAGCAGGAATCTGGAACAGGGTCCGCAGGGCACTGGCATCGCGCATGCCCATGATCAGGGTATCATAACCCATGGCCCGGGCGATCAGCACGAGATAGGCGTTGCTCAGGCCATTGTCGTACGCACCCCAGAAGTCGCCGAGTTCGTTGGTCTGCTGGCCGCGGAAGAAGCCGGACTTGCCTTTTTCGAAGGTCGAGACAATGAGCACGGGAGCACCCATAATGCGTTCTTTGTTGCCGCCGACCATATCCTGCACGGCCGCTACTTTCTCGGGACTGATGGCC
>JAEEJZ010000067.1 GCA_016282145.1 Bacteroidales bacterium
CACCCCGAACCCCCTGAACGAGGCCACCAAGAACGAGCATAACAAGAACCTCGAGTCCCTCGAGACCGCAATGCCCGCCGTTTACAAGGAACTCGACGGCATCCGCAAGCGTCTGGAAGATCACTTCCACGATATGCAGGACATCGAATTCACCATTCAGGAAGGCACGCTCTGGATGCTCCAGTGCCGTATCGGCAAGCGCACCGGCATCGCCGCCCTGCAGATGGCGATGGATATGCTCTCCGAAGGCATGATCGATGAGAAGACCGCTGTCATGCGCGTTTCCCCGACCCAGCTCGACGAGATCCTGCACCCCATCCTGAACCCTGCGTCCGAGAAGAACGCCGAGGTGATCGCCCGCGGCCTTCCCGCTTCTCCGGGTGGAGCGGTCGGTACCATCGTCTTTACCTCCGAGGCTGCCATGGCGGCTGCCGCGAAGGGCAAGAAGACCATCCTGATCCGCGAAGAGACCTCTCCTGAGGACATCGAGGGTATGCGTGCTTCCGCCGGTATCCTTACGACCCGCGGCGGTATGACCTCCCACGCGGCCCTCGTGGCCCGCGGCTGGGGCAAGTGCTGCATCGTCGGTTGCGAAGCCATGAAGATCAACTTCGAGAAGAAGACGGTCTCCTTCGGCAACGATCCCCGCGTCTATAAGGAAGGCGACGCCTTCTCCCTGAACGGAGCGAAGGGCGCCGTGTACGCCTGCGCCATCGAGACGATGGATGCGAGCGAGAACCCGCTCTTCATCAAGTTCATGAGCGTTGTCGACAAGTTCCGCCGTCTGGGCATCCGTACCAACGCCGATACGCCCGAGGACGCTTCCCGCGCCCTTCAGTTCGGTGCTGAGGGTATCGGCCTCTTCCGTATCGAGCATATGTTCTACGGCAAGAACTCCGAGACTCCGCTGGCGAAACTCCGCAAGATGATCATGTCCAAGACCGACGAAGAGCGCGTGGCGGCCCTGGCCGAACTCGAGCCCTTCATCAAGGCTTCCGTAAAGAGCACCCTGAAGATCATGGACGGCAAGCCCGTCGTCTTCCGTCTGCTCGACCCGCCGCTCCACGAATTCGTCCCCAAGACCGAAGACAAGCGTGCGCAGCTCGCCAATGAGCTGGGTATCTCCGTCGCCGAGGTGGACAAGCGCGGCGAGAGCCTGCACGAAGTGAACCCGATGATGGGTCACCGCGGCGTCCGTCTGCACGTTACATACCCGCTGATTGCGGAAACCCAGTACCGGGCCATCTTCTCCGCCACCGCGGAACTCCAGAAGGAAGGCTTCCACCCGCAGCCCGAGATTATGATTCCCGTCACCGTCTCCGCGCGCGAACTCGAGTTCCAGAAGGCGCATTGCGAGAAAGTGCGCGTCGAGGTGGAGCAGCACTACTACGGACAGACGATCGACTATCACTTCGGTACGATGATCGAGATCCCGCGTGCTGCCCTGACCGCCGACCGTATGGCCCGTACCGCCGAGTTCTTCTCCTTCGGTACCAACGACCTTACGCAGATGACCTTCGGTTTCTCCCGCGACGACGTGGGTACCTTCATGGGTGACTACCTCGGCAACAAGATCCTGGATTCCGACCCGTTCCAGACCATTGATGTGAAGGGTGTCGGCAAGCTGGTCGAGCAGGGCATCCAGTCCGGCCGTTCCAAGAGGCCCGACCTCAAGTGCGGTATCTGCGGCGAGCATGGCGGCGATCCCGATTCCATCTCGTTCTTCAACAAGATCGGTCTCGACTATGTGAGCTGCTCACCTTTCCGCGTGCCTATCGCACGTCTTGCAGCGGCTCAGGCGGCAATCAAGCAGGCAGCATAAATTAAAAGAAAATGAAACAGGATCTGGTAATTACCGACCTTATCAAGAAAGAAGCCGAAAGGCAAGCCAGCGGGCTGGAACTCATCGCCTCCGAGAACTACGTCTCCAAGGACGTGCTCAAGGCGATGGGCTCGGTCTGCACCAACAAGTATGCGGAAGGCTATCCCGGCAAGCGCTATTACGGCGGTTGCGAGGTAGTGGACCAGATTGAGCAGGTGGCCATCGACCGCCTGAAGGCGATCTACGGGGCCGAATGGGCCAACGTGCAGCCGCACTCCGGCGCGCAGGCCAACATGGCCGTCATCATGGCGGTCCTTCGTCCCGGCGACACCTTCATGGGGCTGGACCTCAGCCAGGGCGGACACCTGACGCACGGTTCTCCGGTCAATGCTTCGGGAATCCTTTACAATGCCGTTCCCTACGGTCTCGATCCGGCGACCGGCCTCATCGATTATGAAGAGATGGAGCGCAAGGCGCGCGAGTGCCGTCCCAAACTCATCATCGGCGGTGCTTCCGCCTACTCCCGGGAATGGGATTACGCCCGTATGCGTGCCCTGGCGGACGAAGTCGGCGCACTCCTCTGGATCGATATGGCGCATACCGCCGGCCTGATCGCCGCGGGGCTGCTGGAGAATCCCGTGAAGTACGCGCACATCGTCACTTCCACGACGCACAAGACCCTGCGCGGTCCCCGCGGAGGCATTATCCTGCTTGGTAAGGACTTCGACGATCCTCTCGGACGCACGACGCCCAAGGGCGAACTCAAGAAGATGTCCCAGGTCCTCGACAGCAGCGTATTCCCCGGTATCCAGGGCGGCCCGCTCGAGCACGTGATCGCCGCCAAGGCGGTTGCGTTCTTCGAAGCGCAGCAGCCGGAATACAAGGATTACCAGAAGCAGGTCATCGCCAATGCCAAGGCGATGAGCGATGCCTTCCTGGAGAAGGGCTACAAGGTCGTTTCCGGCGGTACGGACAACCACCTGATGCTCATCGACCTGCGGGGCAAGTTCGAGGAGGTGACCGGCCGCATCGCGGAGACCCAGCTCGTGAAGGCGGACATTACCGTCAACAAGAACATGGTTCCCTTCGACAGCCGTTCCCCGTTCCAGACTTCCGGTATCCGGGTAGGTACGCCTGCCGTGACTTCCCGCGGTTTTGTGGAGAAGGATATGAGGGACATCGTGAACCTCATCGATGCCGTCCTGGAATCCTGTGCGAAGCACATCGACGCGCTGACGCGCAAAGAAATGCCCGCCGAGCACGAGGCCGTGCTCTCCGAGGTGCGCAAGAAAGTGCACCAGATGACGGCCGGTGTTCCGCTCAACCGCTACTAGCCTGACAATTTGTCACTGGCACGGACATTGATTTTTGAGAAGGCGTTTCCGGTTTTCCGGAGACGCTTTTTTTGAAGATGACAAAATAAATTTAAACCTATTATTATGATGAAACCTTTGGCAGACAGGGTGCTGATTGAACCCAAAGAGGCGGAGACCAAGACCGCTTCCGGTATTTTTATTCCCGATACGGCGAAAGAGAAGCCGCAGCAGGGCAAGGTCCTTGCGGCCGGTCCCGGCAAGAAGGACGAACCGATGGAGGTCAAGGTAGGGGATATGGTGCTCTACGGCAAGTATTCCGGAACCGAGGTTACCGTCGATGACAAAAAATACCTTATTGTAAAACAGTCGGACATTTTGGCAATCTTATAAACAATATGGAGGAGCATGTCGCTTCGTGCAGTATTTTTGTAACGAATGTCCTCTGCTCCCTGTTGCTTCGCAACCCTGTCCGGGTAAATGGTCGCAGAGGACATCCGTCACAATCCTGACACTTCGCGACAATATTCCTGGAAGCAATATGAATTATCAATCAATAGGAGAATAATACTATGGCAAAAGAGATACAATTTGAAGCGGAGGTCCGCTCAAAGATGAAGAGCGGCGCCGACCAGTTGGCGAACGCTGTCAAGGTGACGCTGGGCCCCAAGGGTCGTAACGTGGTGATCGAGAAGAAGTTCGGTGCGCCGCAGGTGACGAAGGACGGTGTCACCGTCGCCAAGGAAGTCGAACTGGAAGACAAGTTCGAGAACATGGGCGCCCAGATGGTCAAGGAAGTGGCGTCCAAGACCAATGACCAGGCGGGTGACGGTACCACCACCGCTACCGTGCTGGCCCAGGCCATCATCAATGTGGGCATCAAGAACGTGACCGCAGGCGCCAACCCGATGGACCTCAAGCGGGGCATCGACAAGGCCGTCGCGGCCGTCGTGGCCAGCCTTAAGGCCCAGAGCCAGGAAGTGGGCAACGACTATTCCAAGGTGGAGCAGGTGGGTACCGTTTCCGCCAATAACGACGGTTATATCGGCAAACTCATCGCCGATGCGATGTCCAAAGTCAAGAAGGACGGTGTGATTACCGTGGAGGAGGCCAAGGGTACCGATACCGAGGTGAAGGTGGTCGAGGGAATGCAGTTCGACCGCGGCTATATCTCTCCCTACTTTATGACGAACGGGGACAAGATGGAGGCGGAACTGACGAACCCCGCCCTGCTCATCACGGACAAGAAGATTTCCACGATGAAGGACCTGCTCCCGATTCTCGAGCCCATCGCCCGGGAAGGCAGGGAACTGCTTATCATCGCCGAGGATGTGGACGGTGAGGCGCTGACCACCCTCGTGGTGAACAAACTGCGCGGCGCCCTGAAGATTGCCGCCGTGAAGGCCCCCGGCTTCGGCGACCGCCGCAAGGAGATGCTGCAGGATATCGCCGTCCTGACCGGCGCTACCGTGATTTCCGAGGAGCGCGGCTATACCCTCGAGCACGCGACGCCCGATATGCTGGGCAAGGCCGAGAAGGTGACCATCACCAAGGAGAATACCACCATCGTGGGCGGTGCCGGTGACAAGGCGGCCATCAAGGACCGCGCCGACCAGATCCGCAAGCAGATGGAAACCACGACTTCCGATTACGATCGCGAGAAACTTCAGGAGCGCCTGGGTAAACTCGCCGGCGGTGTGGCCGTCCTTTATGTGGGCGCCACGACCGAGGTCGAGATGAAGGAAAAGAAGGACCGTGTGGAGGATGCGCTCAATGCCACCCGCGCTGCGGTGGAAGAGGGGTACCTGCCCGGTGGTGGTGTGGCCTACATCCGCGCCATCAGTGCGCTGGACGGCCTCAAGGGGGAGAATGACGACGAGACGACGGGTATCCATATCGTGGCCAAGGCCATCGAGGAGCCGCTGCGCCAGATTGCCCTGAATGCAGGTGTGGACGGCAGCGTCGTGATCCAGAAGATCAAGGAAGGCAAGAAGGACTTCGGTTACAATGCCCGCACCGGAGAGTATGTGAACATGTACGAGGCCGGAGTAATCGACCCTACCAAGGTCGCGCGCGTCGCCCTGGAAAATGCGGCCTCCGTGGCCGGTATGTTCCTGACGACCGAATGCGGAATCGCCGAGATTCCCGCACCGGAACCCCCGGCACCTGCGATGCCCGCCGGCGGCATGATGTAAAGATTGGAAAATTCGGTCAGAAACATTATATTCGCAGTCTACAATGACTGCAAATATGCCGGACTACCGAATTAAAGAAATAAGCACCCGGAAGGAGTTGAAGCAATTCATCTGCCTTCCGGATGTCTTGTACAAGGGCTGTGCCCAATATGTCCCCGCCCTTCATTCCCAGGAGGAGTACAACCTGACGAAGGCGGCTCCGCTGGCCTACTGCAAGAGCAAACAGTGGATGGTCCTGGATGGGGACAAGGCGGTCGGGCGTATCTGCGCGATGGTCAACCCCCGCTACAACGAGCGCTACGGCAAGAAACGCGCGCGTTTCGGCTGGTTCGACTGCATCGAGGATTTCGAAGTGGCGAAACTCCTGATCGATACGGCGACGGCCTGGGCGAAGGAGCAGGGGATGACCGAGATCCACGGTCCTTTGTACTACAATACTTTCGGCAAGCAGGGAATGCTGGTGGAGGGTTATGAGAATATTCCGCCCTTCAACTGCCTTTACAACTATCCGTACTACAACGAGTTCATGACGCGTCTCGGTTTTGAGAAGGAGTGCGACTGGCTGCAGTACAAGATGGTGGCGAATCACGGGGTGCCGGACAAGGCGCGTCGCGTGTCCAAACTGGTGAAGGAACGCTATAACCTGCACATTGGCAGTCTGGATAAACTCAAGAAGGACAAGGAGCTGGTGCGCAAGTTCTTCCGGGTGTACAATGAAAGTTTTGCGGAGACCGTGCTCAATTTCATCCCGCTGACCGAGGAGGAGATTGAGGAGGAAGCGTCTTCGGTGATGCCGTTCATTACCGACAAGGCCAGTTGCATGCTCCTTGACGAGAACAACGACATCGTGGCGTTCGGCATTTCTTTCCCGACGATTTCGCCGGCGCTGCAGAAAGCGAAGGGTAAACTGTTCCCCTTCGGCTGGTGGCATTTGTTGCGGGCGTTGCACAATTACGAGACGACCGACCTGATGGTGAACGGCGCCGCTCCGCAGTGGCAGAACAAGGGTGTCTCTGCGGTCTATTATGAAGAGATGGCGGACAAGGCCATCGAGATCGGCAACCGCTGGGCGATTTCCAATCCCCAGATCGAGAGCAACAGTGCGGTGAATATTTGGAACAGTTATGAGCACGAGCCGTTTATGCGGCGCAGATGTTATTTGAAGAGCATTGACTGATTATGGCAGAAGGAAATAGTTTATTGGAGAAAGTGATGTCCCTGCAGGACAAGTTCCAGTCCCTGCAGGACCAGTTGTCCAGTCCGGAGGTGATGCAGGATATGAAGCGTTATGTCCAGTTGAACAAGGACTATAAGGAACTGGAGCCCATCATCGCGGCGGGACACGAGTATAAGAAGATGCTTACCGACCTTGCGTCCGCGAAGGATATCCTGCTGAATGAGAAGGATGACGAACTGAAGGAAATGGCGCGGGAGGAAATCGGCGAAATCGAGCCGAAGTTGCCCGAAATGGAGCAGAAGATCCGTCTGCTGCTGATTCCGGCGGATCCGGACGATGCGAAGAACGCGATCGTCGAAATCCGCGGCGGCACCGGCGGCGACGAGGCGGCCATCTTTGCCGGCGACCTTTTCCGTATGTATGCCCACTATGCCGAATCCAAGGGCTGGAAGCTCGAAGTCACCGACCAGACGCCCGGCACTTCCGGAGGCTATAAGCAGATCGTCTTCAAACTTTCCGGCGATACGGTTTACGGTACGATGAAATACGAATCCGGCGTACACCGCGTGCAGCGCGTGCCCCAGACCGAAACGCAGGGGCGCATCCAGACCTCCGCGGCTTCCGTCGCCGTCTTCCCTGAAGCAGGGGAGTTCGATGTCGACCTGAGTTGGGACGATATCCGGCTCGACCTTTTCTGCTCATCGGGTCCCGGCGGCCAGGGGGTGAACACCACCTATTCCGCCGTGCGCCTCACGCACATTCCCACCGGGCTCGTGGTCCAGTGCCAGGAGGAGCGTTCGCAGTTGAAGAACAAGGACCGCGCCTTCGAGGAACTGCGGACCCGTCTTTACAATCTGGAGCATCAGAAATACCTGGACGAGATTTCCGCCAAGCGCAAGACGATGGTCTCTACCGGCGACCGCTCCGCGAAAATCCGTACCTACAACTATCCCCAGGGCCGTGTGACGGATCACCGTACCGGCTGGAGCATGTTCAATCTGCCCGTCTTCATGGACGGTGACATCCAGGACTGCATCGACCAGCTTCAGGTCGCAGAAAACGCCGAGCGCCTCAAAGAGGCCGGAGAATAATGAGAACGAAATCCTTGTTGTATGCCGCTGCGGTGGCAATGGCTTGCCTCTCTTGTGCGAGGGGGACGGAAGACTCCGGGCTGTTGAAGCCCGGAACGAAGATGGAGTTCACCGCCGATTGGGCTGATGAGAAGGATACGGATTCCAGGACTGTACTGCAGGATGACGGAACCAGCATCTGGTGGAGCGCGAGTGAGGAAATCAATGTCTTTATCGGTAACGACGTGTCCGCCAAATTCGTTTCAACCAATACCCAGCCGCAGGGCGTAGTGAGTTTTGTCGGGAATGTGCTCATCGGTGTTACAGAACAAGAAGGCGCTTTCCCCGGATATTGGGCTGCTTATCCTTATGATGCTGAGAATAGTTGTGACGGGCAAAGTATTACCCTGTCATTGCCGTGTATCCAGGAAGGGAAGGCCAACGGTTTTGCCGACAAGTTTTTCCCCGCTGTTGCAAGGAGCAACAATTTCCTGCTTTCTTTCTGGAATGTCTGCGGCGGCGCGCGGTTCAGCGTAACGCGTGAAGGCATTAGGAGGATTGTTTTCCGATCTAACGACGGCAGCCCGATGTCAGGCAAGGTCCAGCTTAGCTTCGGCGAAGATAATAAACCACAAATTCTTGATTTCGCCGAACCCGTTGATTCCGTTGTCGTGAAGGCCCCTGAAGGCGGTTTCCTTCCTGGTACAAACTACTTCGCCGCGATGCTGCCGCACGCTCACGCGGAGGGGTTGACCGCTACGCTCTATACGGCTGACCGATATGCCGTCAAGGTTATGGACGCTCCGATCGTTGTCAAGCGTTCCGTTTTCGGAATGTTGGATAGTATCGACGAAGGCCTTACGGATTGGGAGGAATATGAGCCCGAGAAGCAGATTCTCAAGATTCTCAATTCCATTTATTTCGGTGCTGAGAGTACGACCAAAAGTTCTTTTTCCGATCAAATGTCCGATAATCCCATCCCCGCAGGGACGGAAATCTGGATTAACGATAAGATTTATACAATCCCGGAATCGCGCGAAATCGCCGTTCCTGCTGCACAACGTTATTATTTGGGCTACCCTGCAGACAATGTGTCTTGGACGGAAGGTTGCGTAGCCGTAGATTTCCCGTCGACGGTTATTGACCGTTCCTGCGCTTTTTATGGCTATTGTGAGTATACGCAGCAGTCAGCGGAAGTGCAGTTGTCTTGCTTGACGGGATTCCTGGATATTATTGCCAGTAGTGGTTTTTCCTGGGTTCGCGTAA
>JAEEJZ010000068.1 GCA_016282145.1 Bacteroidales bacterium
AAGACATCCCCATCTACAACCCGCACGCCAAATGCACCAATCCCAAGTGCATCTGCACCTCTGAGGCCGCTCCCCACAAATTCCGCCTCAGTGCCGACGGAGAACTCCGCTGCTGGTACTGCGACGCCAAGGTACGCTAGACGCTGCCGGGACTACTTCAGGACGTAGCCGGAGAACAGGTCGGGATTCTGGCTCAGGCCGATGGGCTTGGTACTGGTGGTCCGGACATTGTCCAGCACCAGGGTTCCCTTGATGGGATACGGCTCCAGGCCGGAGGCGTGCGCATCGCGCGAGAAGGTTCCGAGAAGATAGCAGGGATCCGTCGCCTCGCAGCCGATGTCGTCGATGACCAGATTGTGGCACTCGATGGACTGCGGCAGGCAGCAGGCATAGCCGAAATCGTGGTCGCCGTTGTTGGCGCCGTCGATCAGCGTAATGGCCGGACTGCCGAAATAAGGCTTATGGATGCAGTCCTTGATGATGATCTCTCCGTCCCAGGAAGAGCCGTAGTCCTCCCTGAGCAGGATAAAGGAGTTGTAATGCACTTCGCAGTTCTCCATATAGAGCCGGCCGAATCCCACGCAGCGCATTCCCATATGCCCGAAGACGCAGTCTTTCAGGGTGACGTTCTCCACGCCCATATGGGCATCGAAACGGGAGATGTTGCAGCGCTCCATCGTCAGGTTCTTGCAATGATTGGAAGTGAAGAGCCCCCAATACGCAAGATTGTCGATGTCGATGGTCTGCCGGATGTTCTCCCAACGGATATTGACGCAGGAATTCGCACCCAGGTCATAGGAACCCATACGGGCGGGAATGCCGGCCGAGCCGATGGTCCAGTAAATCCGGTGGGGCGTGAGCAGGCAGTCCTTCACCGTGACATCCGCCGCCTCGATGGGCCAGATAAAGGCATAATACGGCGCACCGTGGTCTTCCGGCTCACCCTCGACATAATGCGTCAGACCCTCGACAAGCACGTTCGAACGGTTGATGACGATGCCCCGGACATAATACCAGTACTCCGGGACCGCCTGATTGGCGATGGTCGTGAAAATGCCGCCGCGAAGCGTCAGGAGCGTCGTATCGATCGGCCAGGCCTTGGCCCTGGTGATGCGCTCGTAATCCCAGATGACGGCCGAGGTCTCCTCGATCTTGCCGTCGGCATCCGCCACCAGCATTTCCTGCTGCGGCACGCCGTTATTCTGGTTCTCCCCCTTGCGGATATAGACGCGATGGGTATCGTTCTCCACGCGGATGAGGCTGCGGCACGGCAGCGAAATCCCCAGTGAGGGCTGTCCCTTGCGGAGCCCGCCCTCGAGCCCTTCAATCTCATAGGGTTCGAGGGTAGATTCCACCCGGAAGACGGGATCCCGGAAACAACGCGGATACAGGGCCGTATCCAGCGGAATCGCGGCATCGTCAATGATGAACTTCGCCTTTCCCCAGTCGGTATCCGTGCGGATGACCGCCGTCTGATTTCCCGCCACGATGTAGTAGGTGGCCCCGTCCCGGGCTTTCACCGGAAGGCCCTTGGCATTGGCCGCCTCGTGCGCCGCGGCGATGGCGGACATATCGTCGTGGCGGCCGTCGCCTTTGGCGCCATATTGTTCATAGGTCACATAAGTCCGCTGGCAGGATACGGCCGCAAACAGGGCCAGGACTGCGCTGAAAAGGCTGGTTCTCTTCATCTTCTATTCGAAAAAACGTAAGGTCTTGAGCATATCGAAGATCATATCGACATATTCGCTGGAGGTATGGTCCCAGCGGAAGCCCAGGCGGTGCAGGACCTGCATCGTGAACACCGTGGAGGGGAGGGTTTCCACGCCCTCCTGCTCGGAAGAAGACTGATTATACGCCACCAGAGGGGCCAGGATGCGCGCCTTGGCAGGGTCAGTGCCGGCCTCCTCCATCCGGCGGGCAAATTCGGGGGTCTCCACATATTCCAGCGGCTTTCCGTCAATCATCGCGAAGCGCGAGAAGATATCGTCCAGGGGAAGGATATGGTCATTGGAAACATTGAAGACGCAGTTCGCGAGCGGCGTCTGGGCAAGCAGCACCATCGCCTTGGCCGACTGGTCGATCGGCGAGAACTCCATCTGCCCCCGGAGCATCTCGTACGGACAGGCGCCCAGCATCTTGAGGGCCTTCATCCGGCCCATGGAGGCATTGGCGTGCATATTCATCTGGAACTCACCGTCTTCCGCACGCGGCGAAAGATTGCCGGCACGCATGATCTTGGCCTTCAGCGAGCCCTGGACCATATGCTCCAGGATGCACCTTTCGGCCATGAACTTGGAATGGACGTACTGATTGTCCGTCAACTGGCCGAAATAAAGCATCTGCTCGGTCAGGATGTCAGGCACCTGACCCGGGGTAAGGCCGCCCACACTCTCCGTGGAGACGTGCACCAGATAGGCACCATTGCGTTCGCAAAGGGCGATCAGGTTCTTGACACCGCCGTAGTTGATGTCCTCGATGTCCGTGCCCCTGGAGAAATGCTTCACGTTGGCGGCACAGTTGAAGACCATGTCGATTTCCGTCAGCGGCTCCAGGGTCTCGGGCTGGGTAATGTCGCCCATCACCGGTTTGATCCGCGTACCCAGGAGACTGCGGTAGTCCTTCTCGAAATAATAGACCAGCATCTCCTTCAGGCGCCGCTCCGGCGTAAGCGTTCCCTTCCCGCGCAGCAGGCACCAGATGGTGGTATCGGGACCGGTGCTCTCCAGCAACTCCTTGAGCACGTGGATGCCCAGGAAGCCTGTAGCGCCGGTGAGCAGGATATTCCGGCCCAGGCGGATGGCTTCCCCTTCCTTGAAGGCTTCCAGCGTATTCTGCTTGAGGAGGGCGTCGATGGCCGAATAGTCGTAATCCGTGACATTGTCGTCCTGCGCCTGAACGGCCTGGTCCCCCTTCAGGAAAGCGGCCAGGGCGCGGGCAGAAGGATGCGAGAACACGTCGGAATAAGCGAAATGCAGTCCCTGCTTCTCCGCGCTCACCATGACATTGGTCACCATCAGGGAGGAGCCGCCGAGATCGAAGAAGGAGTCGGTCGCACCCACGCGTTCCATACCCAAGACTTCTCCGAAGATGGCACAGAGGGCTTTCTCCACCTCCCCTACCGGCGCGACATATTCATCCAGGGACGAAGGCGTCACCTCAGGCAGCGCCTTCACATCCACCTTCTGGTTCACGTTGAGCGGGATGAAATCCAGCTGCATCCACGCGGCAGGCACCATATAAGGCGGTTTGCTCTCGCGGATGAACGCAGAGGCGGCCTTACTGTCAAAGCGGCCGTCGGCCACCACATAGGCAGCCAGGTACTTGCCGCCGGACGGGGCGTCGAAGGCCTGCACGGTCACATCCTTCACGCCGGGGAATTCCCGCAGCACGCCCTCCACTTCCTTGAGTTCGATGCGGAAACCGCGGATCTTCACCTGACGGTCCTTGCGGCCCACGAACTCGATATTCCCGTCGGGACGGTAGCGGACGATATCGCCGGAACGATACATACGCACGCCGGGCTCGAAAGGATTCTCGATGAAAGCTTCGGCCGTTTTCTCCGGGTTGTTCAGGTAGCCGCGGCCCACGCCGATACCGCCGATGAGCAGTTCTCCGGCCGCACCGACGGGCAGCCTCCGCATTTGGTGGTCCGCCACATACAACTGCACATTGCTGAGGGGATGGCCGATCGGGATATTCTCTTCCTTCTCCAGGACACGGAAGACCGTCGTAAAGATGGTACACTCCGTGGGACCGTAGCCATTGTAGAAGGCATAGGAAGGCGGCGGCATGGAGATGAGTTTTTCTCCGCCCACGGACAGGTGTTTGAGGACGGGGTTGTCGGGGAAGTTGCGCGCATACATCACGCCCACCTGGGTGGTCATGAAACTGTGCGTGACGCCGTTGTCGATCAGGAAACGGTCCAGGGCGACCATATCGTGCCTTACTTCCTCAGGAATGATGCAGATGCAGGCCCCGCTGGTGAGCGCGGGATACTGGTCCATCATATTGGCGTCGAAGCCGTAACTGGCAAAGGCGGCTACCTTGTCTCCGGGCTTGAGCTGGTAATAATCCCGGTACCAGGCACAGAAATTCACCAGGTTGCGATGCTCCAGCATCACGCCCTTGGGCGTACCGGTGGAACCGGAGGTATACAGCAGGATATACATATTCTCCGGCTTGGGACCGGAAACCGGACAAGGGGCATCGGGCAGTTTCGCCAGTTCCTCCGTCGTAAGCACGGGACCCTTGTAATCTCCGACCAGCGGAATCAGTTCCTTGTCGGCGATAAGGAGTTTGGCACCGGAGTCCTGAATCATAAAGTTCAAGCGCTCCGGCGGATAGGAAGGATCCAGCGGCTGATAGGCGCAGCCGGCCTTCATGGCGGCCAGAGAGGCCTTGGTCATCCAGGCATTGCGGTTGATGAGCACGGAGACCACCTCTTCCTCCTTGAGGCCGAAGCCGAGAATCCTGGCGGCCAGGGAATCGGTCATGCGGTCCAGGTCCCTGTAACTGATCGTTTCACCCTCGAAGAGCACGGCCGGGGCATCCGGCGTAGCCTGGGCCTGTTTGCGGAACAGGCTCACCACCGTCTGGCTCAGGTCCACCTCCTGGGTGTAGTTGTTGAAGCTGTCCAGTTCCTTGAGGCGCTCGCCCTCCACGAAAGGAATCTCCGTGAGCAGGCCGTCCTTGAGCAGGCCGCGGCATACGGTCTGATAAGCATCGGCAAAAGCCTCGACCAGCGGCTGGCTGTAAAGGCTGTCATCGTAGGCCAGGGCCAGTTCGGGAGCCTCTTCCGTCCCTTCGATGAAGATGCTCAGCGGGAACTTGGGCGTATCCTGCATCACCTGTTCATCCTCCAGGACCTTTCCGTTGATGGTGTGCTTCTCCACGAGCCCCACCTGATAGGCCAGCATGACGGCCGGGTGGAAGTCGTAGGCCGAAGCCACACGGGCGAAAGGATAGTTCTGGTAAGAAAGCGTCGCGGTGAAATTACGGTCGGTTTCCTGCAGGAAGTCCGCCGCCTTCTTTTCTCCGACTTCGCCCACCAGTGCCATCGTATTTACAAACATACCGAAAGTATCGGCAGTGCGCATATCGACGCGGCCGTTGGCCACGGTACACATATAGACCTTCTGCTTCCCGCTGAAGGCACTCACCGCCACATAGGCGGCACCCAGGAAGTAACTGGCCGGGGAAATGCCCAGCGCACGGCAGCGGGCCGCCACTTCGAAGCCGAGTTTCTTCCGGATCCAGACCTCGTGGCCCACTTCGTCCTCCATCGGCTTCTTGTCCGGAATTACGCCGGTTTCCTCTTCCTTCCCCGCCATCTGATTGCCGAAGAAGGCTTCCGCCTCCTGGAACTCGGCGCTGTCCTGATAAGCCTTCTGGTCCTTCGCGTACTGGAAATAGGTATAGCTTTCCTTTTCGGGAGCCTTTCCTTCCAGGGCTCCGGCGAGTTGCGTCAGGAAGACATCGTAGGAACGGCCGTCGAAGATGAGGTGATGGAAATCGGCCAGCAGGCGCAACTTACCGGGCGTCTGCACGAGCTGCAGGCGGTAGAGCGGGCCGGCGGACAGGTCGTAAGGCTGCATGAAGGCATCCTTCAACTTTTCAAACGCCGCGTCGTCCTTCAGTTTGACCAGCGGAATTTCCGGCTCCGGCTTACCGGGCACCAGATAGACCTTGCCGTCCTTCTGCTCGAAGCCGCCCGTCACCGCGGGATGGGCCTCCAGGACGGCCATCAGGGCTTTTTTCACGGCATCCACCCCGGTCCCTTCCGGGAAAGTAATCACGAAGGGCAGGTTGTAGGCCGTGGAAGCGGGATTCTTGACACAGTCCAGATACAGGCCGGTCTGCTGGAAGGTGAGTTCCTGAGGGCTGTCCGCCGCATCCTCCTGCACGCTCTCCTGCGTCTTGTCCCTGGACAGGAGAAGGTTCAGCACGTCGTTCTCGATGCTCTGCAGGCTGGCCGTCTTGGCAAAACTGTTCATATCGGGCTCCAGGCCGTAGCGCTTGTAGAGTTCCGTCGCCAGACGCAGGGCACCCAGCGAAGAGAGGCCGCTGTAATAGAGGGGCTCGGTCAGGCCGAAGCCGCCGATGCCGACGCTCTCCTTGATGATATTGCTGATTTCTTCTTCCAGCACGTTGAGCGGGGCCACGTGGGCTTCCGCTTTGCGCTCCTGCGGTTCCGGCTTGGGCAGGGCCTTCACATCCACCTTCTGGTTCACGTTCAGGGGGATGGCGTCGATCTGCATCGTAACGGCCGGCACCATATACGGGGGTTTCTTACTGGCGATGAATTCGTCCAGTTCCTGGATGTTGATTTCCTTGGGGCTGACGATGTACGCCGCCAGGAACTTACCGGCTCCTACGCCGGGTTCGTCAAAGGCCTGCACGGTCACGTCCTGGATATCGGGGAATTCCCGGATAATCGCCTCCACTTCCTTGAGTTCGATGCGGAAGCCGCGGATCTTCACCTGACCGTCCTTGCGGCCCATAAATTCTATCTTGCCGTCCTCGCGCTCGCGCACGATGTCTCCGGTACGGTACACACGCGCGTAAAGAGGATCTTTCTCGAAGGGATTGTCCACGAACACCTCCGCCGTCTTGTCAGGGCGGTTGAGATAGCCCAGGCCCACCTGCGCACCCGCAATCCAGAGTTCGCCGCTTTCGCCCTTCGGCACCTGCTTCCCATCCTTGACAATATATGTGTGGATGTCCTTCATAGGGCGGCCGATGGGAATGTTCTCTTCCTGCACCTTGACCTCCTCATACACTACATAGCAAATGGTTTCCGTAGGGCCGTAGCAGTTGAACAGCCGGTAATGAGGCAAGGGGAAACTGGACATCTTCTCGCCTCCGGTATACATCGTCTTCAAGCCCTTGCAGTCCGGATAATTGATGGCGAACTGCGTGGCCACCTGGGTGGTCATGAAGCAGCAGGAGATACCGTTCTCCTCGAAGAAATCATGCAGGGCGGGAAGATTGAGCCGGATGCGCTCGGGAATGACATAAAGGGTGCCGCCGGAGATGACGGAACTGTACAGGTCCGATACAAAGGCGTCAAAACCGAAACTCGCATAAGCCGATATATGGGAACTGTAATCCAGCCCCATAAGCTCGCTATGGTGGGAACAATAAGCGTAAATATTGCTGTGCACGAGCATACAGCCCTTGGGCGTACCCGTCGTACCGCTGGTATAGAGGAGGATGAACAGGTCCTCCGGCTGCGGCTGGGCCGTGGGCTTACCGGGATGCAGTTTCCGGATATCTGCCGTCTTGATCACCGGCCCGCAATATTCCTTCAGGATGGGGATGAGTTTCTCGTCGGCAATCAGTATTCTGGCATCCGCGTCCTTCATCATGAAGTCCAGGCGCTCGGCCGGGTAGGAAGGATCCAGCGGCAGGTAGGCACAGCCGGCCTTGAGCGCGCCCAGCGGCGCCAGCATCATATACTCGTTACGCCCGAGCATGATGCCCACTACACTTTTCGGAGGAACCTGGCCCTGGAGATAGGCGGCCAGATTATCGGACAACTCATCGACCTGCCTGTAGGTCAGGCGGATGTTCTCATAGACAATGGCAATGTTTTCCGGATGCGCCTCCACCTGATGGCGAAAAGCTTCCAGAACGGTTCTAATGGTTTGCTCCTGCATAGTTTCGGTGTTTCTTGGTCATGAGTAGCAAATATAATCAATTTTTTGGCTCATTGACCCCTAAAAACCGAAATAACTATGCCGTGCTGAGTTTTGCGATGATGTCGTCCAGCATCCGGAAAAGATCCGGAGCAGTTTTGGGGTTGACGCTGTCGCAGAGGACAGCCTTGCCCACGGTAAAGGGCACATCCGCCAGCTTCTTCAAAAGGTCCTTCCCCTTCCGGGTAAGGCTAACAATGCGCTGGCGGGCATCCTCCGCTCCCTTCGTGCGCGAAAGGATGCCTTCTTTTTCCATCCGCTGCAAGAGCGGAGTTACTGTATTCGTTTCCAGGAAAAGCCGCTTGGCGATATCGTTCACCGGCTGGGCATCCTTCTCCCACAGGATCAGCAGGACCAGGTACTGCGGATAGGTCAACCCCTGCCCGGAGAGCAAGGGATGATAGGCCTGCGTGATAAGGCGGGACGCCGCGTAGAGCCTGAAACAGAGTTGGTTGTCCAGCCGGAACTCTTCCTTAATCATCAGAGCATCGCTTTGATGTCCTTCTCCATGGCCTCAGGAGTGGTCGTGGGTTCGAAACGCTTGATGACCGAACCATCACGGCTGACGAGGAACTTGGTAAAATTCCATTTGATGTCGTTCTCCTTCTTCGCGCTCTTGCTGATGAGCTTGAACATCAGTGCGGACATCTTCGCCTTGCAGCCCTTGCTTTTCTCCGCCTCGGCATTCTCCTTGAGATACACGAAGACAGGGTGCGCGTCAGGGCCGTTCACGTCGACCTTGGCCATCAGCGGGAAAGTAACGCCGTGATTGATGCGACAGAACTCGGCGATCTCTTCGTTGCTGCCCGGCTCCTGGTGGGCGAACTGGTCACAAGGGAAACCGACGATGGCCAGTCCCTGATCCTTGTACTTCTGATAAAGTGCCTCCAACCCGTCATACTGAGGGGTGAACCCGCACTTCGACGCAGTGTTGACGACCATCAGGACCTTACCTTCGAACTGAGCGAAGTCCACCTCGGCCCCCTTGTTGCCCAGGGCCTTGAAATCGTAAATCCCGGCCATATTACATCTGCTTTACCAGCCAGTTCTGATAGCCGATCTTTTCGATCAGGTCCAACTGCTCCTCGTCCCAATACAGGTCCTCTTCCTCATCCAGCAGATAGGCTTTGGTAATGTCGTAGGTAGTGGGATCTGCGGCAAGGGAGGGCATCGCCTTGTACAGGATCCCGACACCTTCCCTCTGCAGCTTGACATCAGCCTCGATATAGGCCTTGGGGTCTTCGATCAGGACGGTCTGGTTGTTCACCTTCACCTCGGGAACGCAGCCCAGGTCCAGCATACGGTCCGTGTACTTCTCAACCCATTCCATTTCTTCGGCGTAGTGGTCGAGGTACTTCTGGCCGAGTTTGGTGAAGCCCTGGCTCTTGAAAAGCTGTCCCTGCATCTTGTGCACGAAAGCGCTGCCGGCAAGTTCGTTAACAATCAACTGCGAGAGTTGAAGCGTAGCTGTAAAATCCATAATCTTATATTTTTTAGCGGTTAGTTATATCGTTCACGATGCAAATATACAACTTTATTTTTATATCGCAAGCGATATTTAAAAAAATTCTACAACTATTTGTAGTGAGCAGCGAGGTTCTCTTAACGAATTGCCGAAAATGTGATTTTAAAGTTAAATTCTTCGGGACAATTTTGGGACAATTTGATATGAAAAAACCCCTCTGAGATGCTCTCAAAGGGGTTTTGAAGTGACTCCTACAGGACTCAAACCTGTAACCTTCTGATCCGTAGTCAGATGCTCTATTCAATTGAGCTAAG
>JAEEJZ010000069.1 GCA_016282145.1 Bacteroidales bacterium
ACTGCGCCACCCGCAAACTGATGTACACGCTGGATACCGGCCATTACGAGATGACGGAGAACGTGGCCGACATGGTCGCTTCCCTGCTGCTCTTCGTGCCTGAGTTGATGCTGCACGTCAGCCGTCCCATCCGCTGGGATTCCGACCACGTGACCATCATGAACGACCAGACGCTCGACCTCTTCAAGGAAATCGTGCGCGCGGACGCTCTGGACCGCAGCCATATCGGCCTGGATTATTTCGATGCCGCCATCAACCGCATCGGCGCCTATGTCATCGGTACCCGTGCGACGCAGAAGTGCGTGCTGAGCGCGCTGCTCGAGCCGCTGGCCAAACTCCGCGAATATGAGGATGCCGGCAAGGGCTTCCAGCGCCTGGCGCTGCTCGAGGAGGCGAAGACGCTGCCCTTCGGCGCCGTGTTCGACTATTTCAACTACAAGAACGGCGTTCCCGTAGGCGAAGCATTCATCCCCGCCATCGAAAAGTATGAAAAAGAAGTGACGTCGAAGCGATGAAACTGATTATCGGATTACTGATTATTGCGATCGGAGCGTTCTGCCAGAGCAGCAGTTATGTCCCGATCAACAAGATTAAGCAATGGAGTTGGGAGAGTTACTGGATCGTCCAGGGCGTGTTCGCCTGGCTCCTGTTCCCGCTGCTGGGCGCGCTGCTGGCGGTACCCGCGGGTGAGTCCCTGCTGGGGATGTTTGCCGCGAACCCCAAGGCGAGCCTGCTGACCATCCTGTTCGGCGCCCTGTGGGGCGTGGGCGGCCTGACCTTCGGGCTGAGTATGCGTTACCTGGGCGTGGCGCTCGGACAGAGCATCGCGCTGGGTACCTGTGCCGGTCTCGGCGCCATCCTCGGCCCGGTGCTGACCGGGCACGCACACGACCTTACCTCCTCCGTCATTATCGGCGTCGTGGTGACGCTGGCGGGCATTGCCATCATCGGCGTCGCCGGAGCGATGAAGTCCTCCGCGCTGCCTGAAGAGGAGAAAAAGAAGGCCGTCAAGGACTTCAATTTCGGCAAAGGCATTACCGTCGCGCTGCTGGCGGGATTTATGAGCGCCTGCTTCAACATCGGCCTGAGTTTCGGTGAGCCGCTGACCTGGGCGCAGACCCCCGATATTTTCAAGAGCCTGCCCGCGACGCTGCTCGTGACCTTCGGCGGCTTCCTCACCAACGCCTGCTACTGCTTCTGGCAGAACGGGAAAAACAAGACCTGGGGCGATTACCGGCAGAAGGCGCTGTGGGGCAATAACCTGCTCTTCTGCGCCCTGGCGGGTATCCTCTGGTACAGCCAGTTCTTCGGGCTCAGCCTGGGCAAGGGCTTCCTGGCCGGCTATCCTGCCCTCATTACCTTCAGCTGGTGTATCCTGATGTCGCTGAACGTCGTGTTCTCCAATGTCTGGGGCATTATCCTGAAAGAGTGGAAAGGCGTTTCGCGTAAGACGATTGCCGTGCTGGTGGCAGGTATCGTCGTCCTGATTATCAGCACGTTCTTACCGCAGGTGATATGAGCATTCTAGACAAAAGGGCGGCCCTGAAGGCGGAAATCGACAAGGTCGCCGAGGTGGCCGGCTATCTCTGGCAGAAGGGATGGGCGGAGCGCAACGGAGGCAATATTACCGTCAATATCACCCAATGGGCGGACGATGCGATGCGGGCCCTGCCGGCCATCAGCGCGGCGCAGCCCATCGGCAAGACCCTGCCGAGGCTGAAGGGCTGCTGGTTCTACTGCAAAGGCACCGGAAGGCGTATGCGGGACCTTGCACGCGATCCTATGGCCAACGGCTCCATCATCCGGATCCTGGACGACTGCGCCTCCTATGAGATTGTCGCCGATGCGCCGGTGGCCCCCACTTCCGAGTTGCCGTCGCACCTGGCCGTGCACGACTACCTGCTCGCGAAGGGCTCTCCCTACCGGGCTTCCCTGCATACCCATCCCATCGAACTGGTGGCCCTTACCCACAGCAGGCAATGGATGGAGAAGGATGCGGCGACGCGGATGCTCTGGTCGATGATTCCGGAGACCAAGGCCTTCTGCCCCCGAGGGCTGGGTATGGTCCCGTATATGCTCCCTTCCAGCGTGGAACTGGCCGAGGCGACGATTCGCGCCATCGACGAAGACTACGACGTGGTGATGTGGGAGAAGCACGGCGTCTTTGCGGTGGATACGGACATTATGGACGCCTTCGACCAGGTGGACGTCCTGAACAAGGCGGCACAAATCTACATTGCCGCAAAGAATATGGGCTTCACGCCCGAAGGGATGAGCGACGCGCAGATGAAAGAACTCAGCGACGTCTTCCATCTGCCGAAATAATCTTAGAATCGCGTCCTGATCGTCAGTGAGGCTTCTTCCAGACCGGGGGAACTCGCGCGCAGGACAATCTTTCCGGCTTCAGCGGCATCCGACTGCACAATGGCGGTCAACTTGCCGCTGAACGCGTGCATGGAAGGCCCCTGGAAGGGTTCCACACAGAGGGGATCGCCGTTGGCACAGGCGCGGAAGCGGCCGGCGCCGGAGGCCGTGAACAGCACTTCGTTGTCCGCGTGCGGGCAGAGATTCCCTTCGGCATCCACGATGCTCACCGTCACATAGGCCAGGTCTTCCCCGTCGGCTTTCAGGCGGCGCCCGTCATATTCGAGACGGATGGCGGCCGGAGCGCCGGCGGTGCGGACGGATACGGTATCCAGCGCCTGCCCGTCGGCAGCGTGCGATACGGCCGTCAGTTCACCGGCTTCAAAGGGCACGTCCCAGCGCAGACGGTAGCGGGCCTCCACGTTTTCCGTGCGGTCGCCGGTCGTGGGACGGGGCTTCTGCGCCTTCTTCTGCACGCCGAGGCTGCGGCCGTTCAGGAAGAGTTCCGCCGCCGGCGCGTCCGTATAGACGTAAACAGGCACTTTCTGGCCCTCCGTCCAGTTCCAGTGAGGAAGGAGGTGCAGCGTGTGCTCATTCGTGTTCCAGACGCTGCGGAAGAGGTAATAGCGGTCCTTGGGGATGGAGGCCAGGTCCACGATGCCGAACATCGAACTGTGATTGGGATAGCTGTTATCCTCGTAAGGCGTGGGCTCGCCGAGGTAATCCCAACCGGTCCAGACGAACTGTCCGATGGCCCAGGGCCAGTCCTCGTGCATCGCGAAGTCGCAGTCCGGCGTATTGGCCCAGGTGACAGATTCAAGGTCGTAGGAGGAGCATTGCTGGTCCGGGCTCAGTCCCATATCGCGCTTCTTGACGGCGGGCAGGTGATACACGCCGCGAGAACTCAGGGTGGAACCGCTTTCCGCACCCAGGATCAGTTTATCTCCGACGGTCTTGCGCAGTTCCAGGAACTTCCAGGGATGATAGTTGATGCCGATCAAGTCAATGCTGTCCCACCATTCCTTATGCAGGTAACGGTGCCACATATGCATACCCGAGGTGACCGGGCGCGTAGGGTCTTCGCGGTGACAGATGGCCGTCAGGTATTTCGCCTCTTTCAAGCCCTCCTCCGGGTCGTCCTTGACACGGCACATCTCGTTGCCCGTGCTCCAGAGGATGACGCTGGGGTTGTTGCGGAAGGCGCGGATCATACCGCTCAGGTCCTTTTCCGCCCACTCGTCGAAGTAATTGTGATAGCCGTTTTTGCATTTGGCGGACTTCCACTCGTCAAAGGCCTCCACCATCATCATAAAGCCCATCTCGTCGCAGAGGCGCACGAGTTCCGGCGCCGGCTGGTTGTGGGAAGTGCGGATGGCGTTGCAGCCCATATCCTTGAGCACCTGCAACTGATGGCGCAGGGCGGGGACGCTGACGGCGGCTCCGAGCGGCCCCTGGTCGTGGTGCAGGCAGACGCCGTTGAACTTCATCGGCTCGGCGTTCAGGAAGAAGCCCTTTCCGTCGATGAATTCCGCCTTGCGGATACCGAAAGTGGTCGTGTATTCGTCGCACAGGCGGCCGTCAGCATATACGGCGGTGACCGCCTTGTACAGATCGGGGGTTTCCGGGCTCCAGAGGCAGGGCTGCGCAATCGCAGCCTGGGCGGATGCGCCGGTAATCACGGCAGCCGTAGTGCCGTCGGGCGCCAGGATTTGCGTCCTGATTTCTATTTCCTTCCCTTCGGCCCCCTCGAGCTTCGTTTCAATGTGGACGGTCGCCTTGTCCGTCGACACCTCCGGCGTCGTGATATACGTACCCCAGACGGGGATATGGACAGGATCGGTGGTAATCAGGTGCACGTTGCGATAGAGGCCCGCGCCGGGATACCAGCGGGAGGATTCGGGCAGGTTCTCGAGGCGCACGGCAAGGGTATTCTCCGCGCCGGGGACCAGCGCATCGCTGACATCGACCGGAACGGCGCTGTAACCGTTGGGCCAGGAATAGAGCTCCTTGCCGTTGACATAGACGGTGGCGTGGCTCATCGCCCCGTCAAAGAGCAGCGTGGCCTTCTTCCCTTCGGGGACGGTGAACGTGGTGCGGTACCAGCCAATTCCCTCCCAGGGAAGCGCTCCGGTCCTTCCCGGAACGTTGACCCAGCCCTTAGAACCGTTCCATAATTCAATGTTCTCCAGGAACGGACCGGTGATGGCCCAGTCGTGGGGGACTTTTACGCGCTCCCAGGCGCCTTCTTCTCCGCGGTGGAACTCCCAGTCACGAAGGAGGCTTTCCCGGCGGGGAGAGGTGGCCAGGGCCAGATGGGTGACATTGAGCGCGCCGGGACGGTCTATGCCGACAGCCTCCACCACTTTCGTCTCCCCCGGCAGCAGGGTGAAACTGTTGTCCGAGAAGCGCTTCACGCCGGGCGCGGACAGCCAGACGAAGTAGGCGGGCTTGTCGGTGGTCAGGGAGATGACCCACTTGCCGTCGCGCACGGAACTTTCCGCCTTGACCTCAGCGTCAGGGACATCCTTGAGATCCGGGAAGACGGAGGGCACGCGGGGCGCATCGGGCGCAAAGAGGCGTTTGAGGTGATAATGGGCCGGTTTCCAGGTCCCGTCATACTCCAGGGTGGACCAGGAGGGACCCGGCCAGATGTCGTTGAGTTGCCAGACGAGGATGCCGTTGCATTCCGGCAGCGAGCGCCACCAGGAGGCGGCGGTCTCCAGACCGATGGCCTGCTCCAGTTGCGAGAGATAGACGAGAACTTCCGCCCGGTCGGGCATCTGCAGGGGATTGAAGAGATTGCGGATGCGCCGGAGCATATTCTCATAGCCGCCGTTCTCGCGCATATTGGCCTTCTGCTCCTCCATCGTGGCGAGCAGGCCGGAGAAGCAGGAATGGCCGAACTCGGACATGAATTTCGGGCGATACTTGTAGTATTCCTCCAGCGGGCGGGCGTATTTGGAGACGTCCCAGAGGTGCATATCGCCCTTACTGTCGTCTTTCCAGCCGTTGGTCTTAAGGTCTCCGGGGCCGCCGCAGGGCGAAGTCGGCCAGTACAGCCGCTCCGGATCCAGTTCCGCCACGCAAGCGCCGCGCAGGTCGACGAGCGCCTGATAATCGGCCATATAGCGGGCGGGATTTGACTTCCAGATGCGCTTGTTGTAATTGTCTATGCCTTCGTTGTCCCCGCACCACAGCGCAATGGCGGGATGACTCTGCAGCCGCTTGATCTGGTGCTTGAGTTCTTCGCGCACTTCGCCCAGGAACTCCGGCGTCGCCGGATACATCGCGCAGGCGAACATGAAATCGTGCCAGATCAGCAGCCCCAGCGAATCGCAGATCTCGTAGAAGCAATCCTGCTCGAACTTGCCGCCGCCCCAGAGGCGGAGCATATTCATATTCGCATCCCGCGCCGATGTCAGCAGCTCCAGGTAGCGGGCGCGCGTCTGCGCGGTTTCGGAGGTATCGCAGGGAATCCAGTTGGCACCGAGCGCCATAACGGGCTTCCCGTTCACCTTGAAGGCCAGGTTTTCGCCGATTTCTATCGTCCGGAGGCCGATGCGCCTTTCCAGCGTCTGCCCGTCGGCACTGACGCTCACGCGGTAAAGCGGCTGCTCCCCCATCCCGGCGGGCCACCAGAGTTTGGGCCGGCGGATGACGAATTGCTGCGAGACCTCGTTTACCCCGGGCTCCAGGCGCAATTTCCGCTTTTTGGTCTGCGTGCCGCAGCGGAACTGCACGACGGCGGTCCCGCCCTCCGGAGAGAACAGTTCGGCGTTAAGGCTGACCGTGCAGCGGCCGCGACGGGAATGGTCCTGCGTGCAGCGCAGGTAATCCACACGCGCCACGTTGACCGGAATCAGTTCCACGGGACCGGCAAAGCCGGTGTACATACACTTGGGACCCCAGTCCCAGCCGCCCTGGTAGATGGGCTTGCGGACCAGATTGAGGTGCGGGACGAAGCCCACGCCGCTCATCGGCACCGGATAGGCCAGTGCTTCATTCAACTGCCCTGAAACCGCCTCGGCATCCTGGAAAACCCCTTCCAGCGTGTTCGTACCTTCGTGCAGGAAGGGCTTGACGTCCCACTCCCAGCGGCGGAATCGGTTACCGGTGGAGCCGACCCTGTGCCCGTTGATGCGGATGTCGCAGAAGGTGTCCACGTCCTCCGCACGCAGATACACCGCCTTGGCGCGGAGCATTTCCCCGGAAACCTCCAGAGTTCTCGTTTCTACGGTTTCAGGGACTTCTCCACGGGAATTTATTGACAGAAGGGTGAGCGCCAGGGCCAGCGCCGCTTTGCAGATATTCAGGCAGTTTCTCATATCAGCAATGATACGAAACTTTCCCGTAACCCGGTATCAATTATGTCCAATTTGATATTAAAATTTTGCAATGTACTGAACTCCAATTCAAGAAGTTCATTTGGGAAGAATGTAAGCGGATTATTCCCTGACAAAAAATAGCGGCTTATGGAAAAACCACAAGCCGCTAAATTTATTGTGAGAACTGTACTACTTACAAGTGGCGTGAATGGTCACCTGGACCGTTCCCTTGACGGTACCGAGGGCCAGGTTCCCGAACAGATCCGGAGAGGCATCCCCGCCGGAGTAAGTTCCGGAGAAGACATTGTCCGCCGTGATGGTCGTCTTTTCCACTTCTTCGCGCTCAAGGGTACCGGAGAGTTCAATCGGATTCTCCGCACTGCCATAAACATGGATCTTGTCGTTGATATTGACCCAACCGACAGCCATTCCGGTCTTAAACTGACCGGGCGTAGAAATGTTGCCCTTATAATGGCACGGGCCCTCACCGTCAACCCAGACCAGGGTCGGGTTGGAGCTGGACTGACCGAAGGCATAGAATCCGACCAGACCGCCGGTAGCAAGGTTATAGCGGCTGGTTTCAACGGACCGTGCGGTAATATCCGCCTCACACCAGGAACTCTTGATGTGCTGCTGTGCGGAGCCACCGTCGGCGAAGCCCTGAAGACCACCCACATAAGCCTTGCGGACAAGCACGTCCATCTTTGCCGTAGCATAGACCTTGTTCCCGCGCTGATAGCCCTGAGCACCGAAAATACCGCCGATGTTGAGCGTACCCTTGCCGGTCACGGTAATGGGACCGTGATTGGTGCAGAAATAGGCCTTCGCCGAGGATTTGTTGTATCCTGCCCGGCCACAGATGCCGCCTACGGCAGCCAGATCGCGGGACTGTTTCTCCCAGGAACCACTATACTGCACATTGATGGGACCCCGGTTGGAGCAGGATTCCAGAGCTGTCCCCCGGTAACCGGTTCCGAGAATGCCGCCCACACGGAGGATATAATTCCTCATTTCCTTGAACTTGCCATCGGAGGAAACGCCGACAGCATTGATTTCAGCATGGTTAATGCATTTCTTCATAGAGCCATTGCCCTGGCCCATCACGCCGGCAACATTCATACAGCCCTCGTCTTCTACGCTGGAACTTCCGAGTTTTTCGATAGCGCTGTGCAGAAGGGTGATGGTGCCTCCCTGAAGGTTCTCGCAATTCTCCATCACGATATCGTAGTCATCCGTAATATCCCAGCCCCTGCCAAGGATACCACCGATACTCATATTACCGTCTATATAGGTGGTAACGCCGGCGGAATAGGACCACTGCGAGAAGGCGTCGCCGTAAAGCGCGCGCAGCGTCAGGGGGCCGTTGTTGGTGCATTCCTTGAACTCAGCGAGGCGGGCGTAGCCGAGGATGCCGCCCATCGCCAGCGCCTTGTGGCTGTAGGCATCTGCCGCGATGGTAATGGCTCCTCTGTTGGAGCAAAGGTTGAAGTTGCTTCCCAGATCCGGAATATCCGAGCAGGAAGCACCGACGAGTCCGCCGATGGCCAGGTTCTCCGTAATGTCCGACGTAGCGGTAATGGTAATATCCGCCTCATTCTTGACACTGGTATATTTCCCACCCTTGTCCAGGGCTACCAGGGCACCGAACACGCTGACTTCCGGCGCAAACGCACAGGATGCGTCAATGGTCAGATTGCGGATATGGCCACTGTTCTCAGCAAACAGAGGAACGGAAGAGGCGAGGTTCTTGATGGAGAAGCCCTGACCCTCGAAGATACCGGCAAAGCCGCTGGCCGATGTAATGGACACTCCGTCCATGTCGATGTCGTTGGTAAGTGCGACGACCTCGTCCGTAGCAGGCGTAGAGCGGGAAAGCCAGGCGACGAGTTGGGCCGCATTGGAAATCATCGTTCCCGGAGTATCCGTCGTCGCTACGGTCGAAATCTCAGAGTAGGACATGCTATAGCCTTCAGCGATGGCACCTACTCGGAAATCATAGGAAACACCGCTTTCCAGGCCGTCCACCCTGTAGACATTCTCAATATCGGCACCGTCTCCGGTGTAATCCACTTTCCAATCACTGCCGAGCGTCTCTTTATGCTCCAGCTGATAGGAAGCGGCACCCTCCACGGAATCCCACGCGACATTCACATAGGTAATGCCGGCGCTAGTGCGGATGACCGGGGCGGGAAGGTAATTGTACACATCCACCGTCACCACGTTGGACCAATCACTTTCCACCTCTCCGTTCGTCGCTTTCACCCGGAATGCATACACATTTCCAAATTCCAGGTTGCTGATGCGATAAGGGCTGTAGGTTGCAGTACCCGCAACGATGTACTCCGCAGCGGTAGCCTTCTTGTACTCCACCTTATAAGCGGTAGCGTTGATGACTGCCGTCCAGGAGACCGTCACTTCATTGCCGTTGGCCATCGCGGCGATGACGGGGGCCTTCAGCGTGACGGCAGGCTCCGGTTCAGGCTTGTTGCAGGAACCGAAGAACGCGCAGGACAGGACCATGCCTGCGAGAATGAGGATTAACTTTTTCATAAATCAGTTATTTGAGTGTTTTATACCTGTTTAACGCTTCAAGGAAATAATAATCGGCATAGGGCAGCGGAACGTCCACCTCCGACCCGCCGGGCAGGTTGCCCACGCTGTGTTTGAGCAGGAAGCCTCCGTTGGTGCCTGCCTGTGCAAGGTATTGCGGCGATGCGAGGGTACGGATCTGTTTCTCAGCAGTCTGGAGACAGGCAGCAGCAAGTGCCCTGTCCGCCGTCTGCGTGCGCAGTTCCAGCAAGGCGGAACAAATCACGGCCGCAGCGGACGCATCCCTGTAAGTCGTCGGGATATCCGGGTCAGAGAAGTCCCAGTAAGGAATGCCGTCGGCAGGCAGATGCTCCATCAGCATCCGCGCCACCTTCTCCGCCTGTGCGAGGAATTCAGGACATCCGCTTTCGCGGTACATCATCGTATAGCCATAGAGCGCCCAGGCCTGTCCACGGGACCAGATACTGTCGTCCGAATAGCCCTGGACGGTCACGCGGCGCAGGACCTCCCCCGTCGCAGGATCATAATCGAGCATATGCCAGCAGGAGGCGTCGGGACGGAAATGATTGCGGAGGGTCGTCCGGGCGTGCGTGATGGCAATCTCCTTCAACGAATCGCAGGCAAAGAGCCCGGAAGCATAATCCAGCAGTTCCAGGTTCATCATATTGTCGATGATGACGGGGTACGCGCCCTTCTCGCCGGAAGTCCAGCTGAGGGTCGCCCCCACCTGCGGGTTAAAACGGTCCGCCAGCGCAGCGGCAGCCGCTTCGATCATGGGCAAATAGCACACCTCACCGGTGACCCGGTAAGCATTTCCATAACTGCAATTCACCTGAAAGCCGATATCGTGGCTCAGGGGGAAATCCAGGATGCTCGCGAGCTTCTCCGTTTCCGCACGCGCCATCAAGAGCACCTGGCAATCTTGTGTCAAACGGTACAACTGCCAGAGCGAACCGGCGAAGAAGCCGCTGGTCCACGAGCCAATCGAAACATCCTTCATACAGCCGTCGGGATAGATGGTTCGCGGGGTAGCATCGGAAGCCAGCCGCCCCGCCAACAGCGTAAACTGCGCCTTCGCTCTCTCTTCTACCCGCGATGTAAGCGCCGGAATAGGCTCTTCCGCCGAGGGTTGCAACTTCAGCACATACTTGCCTTTCTGCTGCAAACGCTTCGCCTTCAGGCTGATGCGATAGAGCGCATCGCCCCAGCGGTCGCTGAATCCAAGCCCCAGCAGGGACTTCGTCTCCACGGAAGCCGTGAACTGCGCAGGATCGTAGCAAAGCAGTACGCCGCCGGCTAAGCGGATCTTCCCTTCTTCGCAAAGTTGCGGCTCGTCGCTGACGAGCAGGTGGAGTTCATTGGGCTCCCGCGCCTCCCGCAAAGAAAAACGATGGGTGAGGCGCAGGGCGCCGTTGCGCCGCAGCCGGTAATTCACGCACCATTTGCCGATGGCGGCGGAATCGGGATACGCCCCGGCGATATCGGCCGAGAAGCGGCGAAGCGCCTTGCGGGCGCGGCTGCCGGAGGCCTTGAACTCGGCGCCGAAAGCCTGCTCGCAGCCATTGATAACGGGTACGTTGTGCCAGCCGCTCTGCACGAACCAATTGGCAAAGCGGCCTGCTCCGAAGGTGTCCCGGGTATAGGTTCCCACGCCGGCGTCCACCAGCACGGGCTGATTGTCATAGAAATAGATGCACGAGCCCACATCGTTGTGGTTGTGGCGCTCGCCGTTGTTGCCGCCCTTGGCGGCCAGATAGGCCTTTCCTGCACGCAGGAAGGCGATTTGCGTTTCCGGATAAACCACCGCCTTGTGCGGCTTGTAGTCTGTCCAGGGTTGTTGTTTGAGGGTACGGACGGCGCGCAGGTTCTCCAGCGACTGGTAAAAGAGCGTCCAGTCCAGACCGCTCACGGGATTATGGCAAAAGGCCTTGCAGCGGTTCACAGCAAAATCCATCATCGTCCGGTTGCCCGTATCGCGCCCGTATCGGTAAATCACATAGGTGATGGGGCAGCGGGAGGGCTTGCCGTCGGCAAAATTGACCTGCCAGTTGTCCCCGATATCGGCATTCACGATATACTCGCCGAGCCGGTGGATGAAGGGATCGTTCCAGGCATCGCATTTACCGCCGCTGACCATTTTCAGGCATTCCAGGCAATCCATCAAATGACCCGTGGACTTATACCAGTAAGTCGTGCCCTCGTCGCAGGCTCCGTCCCGGCTCAGGGAAGCCAGGTAGAGGTCCAGCGAACGCAGGGCCTTTTCGATGGCGGCTGCAAGGGTGTCCCGGTCATTCTCCAGCAGCATAAAGCAGAGTAGTGCATTCGCGTTGCACCAGGGATTCCAGTTGTTCAGGAGTTTTCCCGGCCGGGGCTTGAAGCCCATCCACCAGAAATCATCCCGTTGCAGGTAAGGGTCCAGTTCCCGTTTTTGCAATTCCGCACGCATACGGGCGGGCAGGCCGGGTTGCACGGGCTCCAACTGATTGTGGAAATAATAGTAAATCCAGGACAAAAGCTGGGAGATATTTCCCTGATAGAGCGCCAAAATAGGGTCTGACGGGTCAGGGACCGGGCTTTTGCTCTTCTGATACTTGGCCAGATGGGCAGACACCGCCCAGGACGGAGCGTCACAGAACCACTGCACGCCCCGCGCCAGGTCCGGGAGGAAACGCCCCTGCCCTTCGGCAAGTTCCGCAATGAACAGGCGGCTCAGGGCGTCGGTGTTGGCTTCCTGCTTGTCTTCCATCTGATGGCGACTGCCGCTGCGCTCATAGGCCAGGTAATCGTCCCGGGTAATCGTCACCCAGGAAAAGCCCATCTGGGCCTCTCCCTGCACGATAAGCGGAGCCTGATACTCGCCCAGCAACTCCGTCCAGCCGGGCCTGTCTTCATACGCAGGATAAGGCACCCATCCCTGGTCCATGACCAGGGACGGGGCGATATCCGCTTGCGGGAAAGTGCCCAGCAATAGACCCGCAATGAGTAAAGAAAGCAACATCATTTATCCTGTACGGGCAATTCTTGAAGGATGGGAAGGATAATGTCTTCCATAATGGTGTAGGCAGCCTTGTTGGGATGCGTTCCGTCCGAAGAGTAGGAGGACGGCAGGCCGCCCTCGGCATCGGTCAAAGCCGAGTGATAGTCGGCATAGCCATAGCCCTTCTCAAGGGCAAGGGCTTTAATCAGTTTATTGAGTTCGATAATGATCTTCTCCGGATGGGAGACGGATGTCGACCAGCTGAAGCCCTTGCTCGGCGTAACGGAACAGAGCACCACACGGATGCCTTTTTCGGCGGCAGCCGCGGCCATCCAGGCAATATTGTCGCGTATTTCTTCTATCGGCACATAACGGCCGTCATTCTGCGCAACATCGTTGGTACCGGCGAGAATCACCGCCTGCCGCGGATGCTTGTCTATCACGGACAATTGGAAAAGGCTTTTGAGGTAGGCCGTAGTCTTCCCGGAATAGCCCATGCCTAAAAAATTATGACTGTTGAAGAACTCCGGATGTCCCCTGTCCTCGCGAATCCAATTGGCCGTAATGGAATCCCCGATGAAGACGGCTTCGTACTTGAAGCCGTCTTCTTCCTGGGCTTGTTCCTTCCCGCAGGCACACATCAAAGCGATGCAGCAGAGGAGAGAAGATTTACGGATTAGGTTCATCATCCTAGATGGTCTCTTCGTCGTCTTCTTCAAACTTCTCCGTAAACACATCACTGAAAGATGTGCAGATGGGATAGACGAGGATATTCCGAATCTCGATATCGGGATGTATATATTCTTTCATAGCGTTCTATAATTTAATTGGTCGGGCTCTCAACATACATAGTCACCGTGCCTTCCTTGATGGCGCCGATGGCATAAGTCTCGACATTTCCGGCATTAATCGTCAGCGGTTCGGACATCTCAGTGCTTGAATCCGTTCCCCAGCGATAGAGAGTGCCGGTGACCTGAACCGGGGTGTCAGACGTGCCGAATATCTTCGCGTTATTGCCGGTAACCCAGCCGATGACCATTCCGACCTTCATCTGTCCCGTGGAAACGATGTTACCGGTATAATGGCACCTGTAAGAGTCACTGCCCCTGGGAGTCAGGCTGGGATTCGAAGTAGTCGACCCCGTGGCCCATTTACCTACAAGGCCACCGACACTTAACTTATAGCGGTCGCCCACATTGCATTCGGCCGTAATGTTCGCTTCGCAGTAAGATGAATAAATGTACTGCGTATCCTTGGATCCGTCCACATATCCCAGCAGGCCGCCGACATTTGCGCCATACTTATTGCTGCCCGCAAGCACATTAAT
>JAEEJZ010000070.1 GCA_016282145.1 Bacteroidales bacterium
GATAGGCGCATCGTTAGTGCCATAGATGTTGCCGCCAAGATGCTGGCCGACAAGACCTCCCGCATACATATACTGGGAGCCGCTCACGGAAGAATTGAAAATGATGGAACCGCTGTTGGTCACATTGTTATTCAATGAGTATCCACTGTCGGTAGCGTTGGAGAACACACGACCCACAATGCCACCCACGGACAAAGGACGCTTGGAGTTCTGTCCGGAGAACGTGATGGTGCCGGAATTGCCGCCTCCGTAAATTTCTGCACCGGTCACTGCGCCAGCTATACCGCCAATGTATAGCTGTCCTTCGGAAGATTGGCTCTGGCCAAAGTTGATGGCGCCGCTGTTGGTGCAAGAGGTGGCAATAACAGCTCCTGTCAAGTATCCGATAACACCGCCGAAGCAAAGGTATGAGTTGGTTCCCTGTGTCATGCTGCCACTTGTGGCTATGGTCATGGCACTTGAGCAGGAAGTCACATCCTTTGTGGAATAACCGACTACGCCGCCTACGTACAAGCCGCCGGAGTGGCTTGCGTTGGAAACAGTCAGCGTGCCGCCGGTGGAGCTGCAGTTCTCAAGGATAATACCATTCTGCACGTTATGGGCAACTACACCGCCGATATATGTGTCATTTGTAGCTTCAGCAGTATAGTTGATGTTACCGCTGTTGGTAAACTCGGTGATGGTTGCACCCTCGTTGCAACGACCGACGACACCGCCAATGAGTCTGGCGGTGGAGCCTCCCTCAGCCGCCACATTCACTGTACCGGCATTTGTGAGTCCTGAGTAGGAATCCTTTTCCCTACTGATACGTCCGATTACACCACCTTGGCAGAGGTAGGTGCCTGCGGTGCAGGCTTCAGTGGTGACAGTGCCAGCAGCAAGGTTGGAGCAGGACTCGATGGAGCCCTTTCCGAGTCCGATGACGCCGCCAATATGAAGAGCCTTAGTTGTTGAGCATGTTGAGGTGGCCTTCACAAGGCCGCTGTTGGTGCAGCCGCTAATGGATTCGGCCTTTTCCACCTGATATCCAACGACTCCGCCGAAATAGAGATTTTCGCTGAGTTTAGCGCTGCATATTACGTCACCCGCGTTGGTGCAGTTGGAGATATCTCCCTGGGTAGAGAGGTCACCGCCCTTCTGGGTACGTCCGATGACACCGCCGACAGAGGACTGCGAAGCATGAACAGTATTGGAACCGTTGTTGGCAAAGGTAACCGTGGCGTTGTTGGTGCAGTTGATGAAGGTTCCGCCTTTGTTGTTGCCAACTAAACCACCTATACAAACACCATCAGGACATGCACTTGAAGGGGTAAAAGTAACATAACCGTTGGCCGTGCAGTTCTGCAGACCGGCGATATCGTCAACCTCATTGGAGGGCTGGACTCTGCGGGCAAACATACCAACTTCTTTGTTGCTGGCGTTGGTCTCATCAATTTTGGCAGTAAGCGTCAGGTTCTTCACAACACCCTGAAGCGTAGCGAACAAAGGCTGTGTAGCCGTGGAAGTACCAAAGCTGATGGCCTTGCCGTTGCCGTCGAAGGTTCCCTTGTAACCCTCGATAGAAGTGAAGCTGCTGGCGATGGAAGAAAGGTCAAGAGTTGCGGCGTTCTGGGTAAGACGCGCGTTGAGAGTCTTCTTGCCGCCCGCGACAGCCGTAACGAAGGACTGGAAGGTAGCGACATTGTAGATCTGATGGAGATTCTGCTCCACGTCAGGAATATAGACGATGTTGTTGAACTCGCGCACCTTGCCGGCAGCAATGGTCTTTGTGCCGTCGGTGGTCATAACGGTAGCCGTCATATGACCGGAAGAGTTATCCACAATGTCAAGGGTGATACCGCCCTCGTAAGTGCCGGCCGGGATAGCCACGTAGAATATGAACGGGGTATCGCTAAGCTGGATGTGGCTGCCAAAGTTATAGTTAATGGTGCCTCCTCCGGAAACCGGTGTGAGGGTGCCATTGAGCAGGCCCGCGCCCGTCTTACCGATAGTAAAGGTTCCTGAGAGGGACTTGCTTCCATCGGCCGCAGTAAGGGTGACGGAGTCAATCTTCTTTTCGCCGGTAATGGAGAACTTCAGCAGGGAGCAAAGGGAGTTAAAAGTAACAGTGTTGCTCCTTGTCGCCGATGCTGCATACATAGGCATTGCAGCATCGTCGAAGTCATTCGCATAGTACGCCTGTGCGGCCGGAATCGTGACCTGGTTGTCGTGACCGGCGTCGCCGCGATACAGGAAATTGTAAACCGACAGGCCGGAAGCCGGCTTGAAAGAGGCCGTAATCTGCGTATCAGAGTCCTTGGTGGATGCGGTGGGGGCAGAGCCATTAAGGGAAACACGATCCTGGTCTCCATTGGACCACTTTACGGGATAGGAACTGCCGTCCTTGGTGCCAAGGGCGGTTTTGGAATCCTCGGATTCCGGGACGGAAAGGACAACGGTAAAGCTGCCGTCCTCAGCGGTCACGGCCTCTTCAGCGGCAAGGGCATCCTGTCCTTCTGAAATTTCTTTGTTGCAGGCTACGGTCAGGGCAGCCAGCGAAGCAATGATAAATAAGGTATAAATTTTTTTCATATGGCCGTGTTTTTAGTCGTCAAGTGAAATTTCACAAACAACGGGGAAGTGGTCGGAAGGAGCGCATTCGATGTCATCGTATCCGCTAGCGGAGACCGTATAGGTGTTACGCACCGTCCTGTAGGACTTGACAGTACATTTACCCTGCACCATCACGTGGTCAATCCGGCGCTCCGGATGGTTCTTGGTATACTGGGTCCAGTTGTACTGGTAGTCAGCTGCCGTACCCGTCTGGGTGCCGGAGTAGGTCTGGTAGAAAGAGGAGAGATTGCCTGCGGCGAGAACAGCCTTGTAGCCGTCTGTCCAGTACTCCAGAAGTTTATCGGCACCGGCCTGGTTGCTGTTGCTGGCGTGGTCCACGGAGTTCATATCACCCACGAGAATCCTGCGGGTAGCGGACTTGCTGGCCGCAAAGGCGTTGACGCCGCCACTCATAAAGAGGTTGCTGGATCCGCCGCCACCATCCTGAGTATAGGTGGGGAGCTGGGTTACGAAGAAGAAGAACTCCTTGCCTGAGACCTTGTGCGTGAACTTGGCCCAGACTACGTAACGGTTGGGGGATCCGGAGCCAGAATCGCTGGAGGTGGAATAAGAATTGCTGCTTGTACGTAGCCATGCACGGCCGGAATCGTTCAGGGTGAGAACGGCAGCCTTGTAGATAAAGCCGTTGCAATAGTGATAGTTTCCGGACATTGAACCAGGGTAATTGAGGCACCAGGTATAATTTGCGCCTTGTGCAGCGACAATATCCTGGAGGGAATAAGCCTGGCCGCTCTCGTACATATCGTCTCCGATTTCGTTGAAGCCGATGACGTCCGCATTGGTGTTGTAGATAGCCAGGCCGAGGGCTGCACGCATATCCGTGTTGGTTTTGACGATGGCGTTCGCCGGGCGGGCAAGTTTGCCATTGCTATCTCCGGTGGTCGCCGCAGCGGGGCGGTTGTCGTCATCAAGGCGCATCACGTTGAAACTCGCTACGGTGATGCTGGGCGGCGTGACCGTGGGTGTTCCACCATTCTCTGCCGTGAGACTGCTGATAGCCAAGAGGTTCTCCGTGCGGCCGGCGGCAAAGGTCTTGCTTTTGAACTCGACGAGGTCGGTGCCCTTGAGGGTTGTGCTTTCATCCGCAAACTTCGAGAACTTAAGGCGCATATAAGCACCATCGCTCTGATAGACCAGGGCCTCAAGGCCGGAAGCATAGTTCTGGGCAGGGATGGCTACGTAGAAGTAGGTGTCGGAGCCGCTCAGGGTCACTTCGCCGATGTTGTAGGTCAGCGTGCCGGCTGTGCCGCCGCTGAAGGCACCGGTGGAGAAATTCGAAATCGTGAAGTTTCCACGAAGTTTCTCACTTCCGAGACTGTTGAGTTCAATCTTGGTGAGCGTAGCGCTACCCTTGAGGGCAAAGCAGAGAATGCCGCAGAAATTCTTCAGGTTAACACCGTAATTGTCACCGTTTTTAGTTGCCACGCCATAAGCGGCAGCGGCGGAGCCGTCAATATTACCTGCTACATAACTCTGTGTGGCAGGAAGGGCAATCACATTGGACGAGGTCGTTCCGGGATAGAGCACATTGAAGGGCGCAGAGGGTGTACCATCAAAGGTAAATTCTGCCACCTTCTTGTCATTGTACGTGGAAGCCAGTGCAGAACTTACAATCCCGTTCACGGAAATCTTGTCACCCGTCTTCCAATGCACTTCGTAAACACCCTCACCCACGCCGGGGGTGAGCATAGTTTTGGATGTGGCATCGTCGAGCCCGGCAGTCAGGACGAAAACGTCGCCGGGCTGTTCTTTCACTTCCGGTTTGCAACCGGTTGAGCACAGTGCCGCTATCGCGGCGAAAAGCAGGCTCAGAATTAATGTCTTTTTCATCATTGGTTCGTGCATTTTAAAAGACACTAATCGGAGTCGTCATCATATTCTGCCTCTTTTACACCCAGATAGTTCTCAAAAGACGCAGAGCAGATGTGCCAGGTGCCGGCCGAGAATCCGATCTCACGGACGGCTGGTGCTACATAAAATTGTTTTGACATCATATGACTTTTGAAGTTTATGTGTTATTGTTGCAAGTGTTAAAACGACCAAAGTTAAGCAGTCTCCCCCACATATCCAACGCGTGCACAGAGACAGGGAAATCGTGCACGCGTAAGGGAAATATTTATTTACTGATTATCAGTTAATTAAATATTTTTAACAACTAAATCAGGGAAATGCCTTTCTGGAACTCTTCGCGGGAAACGGACAATTTGCCGTTCATTTCCGACCGTTTGTTATAGACCGTCTTGATGGAGCAATGGAGAATCTGGGCAATCTGGGCGGAGTCGGAAATGCCCAGTTTGATCACCGCGAAAATCCGGAGTTCCATATTCAGTTTTTCGTCTTTCTTGAGGGAAATCCGGCACTCCGGACGGAGCAGGGCATTGAACTTCTCCACGAAGTACGGATAGATACCCAGGAAGGCGTCATCGAAGTGCGCATAGAGTTCCCGCAGTTCCTCCCCCGCTACGTCCTTGGAGGGATCCGTCAGGGCCAGGACATAGTCTTTATCGCCGCGACGCAGGCGGACGTTGATGCGGGAACGAAGGTTCTGCAGCCGGGCCATATTGGCCGAGTAGAGGTCGAAGAACCCCAGGATATAACTGTGGGCCACTTTGTTGGAGCGTTCCAACTGGGCGTTGAGCCGGCTGACCCTCCGGATATAGAGCACCAGGGCTGCCAGGACCAGGAAGATGAAGACAAACATCGCGCAGAGCAGCCAGAGCCCGTGGTTGATGATGCGCTTCTGGTGACGCAGCATCTCCACATACTCGTCATTGATGCGCATACTGACATTGAGTCCTTCCAGCAGGCGCGTGCGGCTTCCGTACTTGACCAGGGACCTATAATAATAGGTAGAAACGCGCTTGGCCACCGCCACTTCGTTGACGGAGACCAGGTAGAGTTCTATGAAACGGAGGGCAGCCGAGTTGCGGTTGGCATGGCAGATATCGGATATGGCCGCCTCAAAGAGGTATTCGACATGGTCCGAGAGCGGCCGATGCATATAGTTGCGGTATATCGCATTCCGGTCATACATCACCAGGGCATAGGAATCGGCGAAGCGGGATGAACCTACACGCTCCAGGCGAAGGTCGTTGATGCGCAGGGCTTCTTCCGTATTCCCGGCACGGCCGGAGCGTTTTTCCATTTCCCGAAGGTATTGCGCTGAAGCCGGGTCAAGGTAGGACAAGAGAGAATCGCTGTACTGCGCATAGCGCTTGGTGAACTCTAAACGGTAGGAAGAGCCCGGGGGATGTGTCATATACAGACTGTGGTACAGGCCGGACAGCTGGTTGTAGTAGTTGGCACGCCCTTCCCGTGAGAGGCGCTCAAACGGAATAGTTTCAATGACTTGGGCGGATTCGAGGAAGCAGCCCGCAGAATTGAGTTTCCCGGCCTTGGAAAGCATCGCACCGTAATAGAGGTCTTCCCGCCCCAGCAGAAGGGCCTCGGCGGCAGCATTTTCAAACCAGAGAATGGACGAATCCGCCACGAAGCCGGAATAGCCGCCGCCCAGGGACATACAGGCATCGTAACGCTCCTCCGAGGCAGGCAGCGTCCTGGCATATTCCTCCCTCATCGCAAGGAGCTTCTTTTGCTTGACTCCCTCGTAATAAGAGGCACTGTCAATCTTTAGCAGGAGCTCCTGAATCAGGGCCTGGGGTTCGGCGAAAAGGAGCAGCAGCGCTGCCAGCAGGGAGGAGAGATACATAGACTAAGCGTGGATGTAGCCGTCGTTCTTCATATTCCAGAGCGGAATCACCACCAGGCCGCCTATCACGGCGATACCCGCCATAATCAGGAAGAGGTTGCTCCAGAACGCATCGTGGAACAGGTTGGAAAGCAGTCCCACGCCAAAACCGGTGAAAATCGTGCTGACGTAACTCATCAGGCCGATCAGGCCGACGGCCGACGAGGCGGCTTTCTTGGTGACGTGATTCGAAGCAATCACGCCCAACAGGGCCTGCGGGCCGTAGAGAAAGAAGCCGGAGACGGCCAGAAGCACCAGCATCGCAATGGGATGGCCGCTGGGCAGCAGCCAGAGCCCCACGAGGCAGAGGGCGGTGATGGCCATCTCGATCACGCACATACGCTGCCCCTTGCTGGCAAGGAACTTATCCGTGAACCAGCCGGCGAAGATCATACCCGCGCAGCCGGCCACTTCGAAAATGGCGATGGTCCAGCCCGCCAGCTGCGGCGAGAGGGCGCTCTCCCCCTGCTGGAGGAACTTCGGGCCCCAGTCGAGCACGGCGAAACGCACGATATAGACGAAGAGGTCGCAGACCGCCAGGGCCCAGACCACAGGGTTGCCGAACACTTTCTTGCGGACGAACTTGCGGTATTCCGCGCTGGTATCGTTATCGTCCAGTTCGGTCTTGGTGCCTTCGAGTTCAGGCAGACCGACGGACGAAGGCGTATCGCGCAGGGTAATCAGGATGAAGAAGACGCCGAAAGTACCGATCAGCGCAGGAATCCAGAAGCACCACTGCCAGGCGCCCATATGCGAGGCGGCCTGGATGACGACCGGGTCGTCCACCGCGCGGCCAAGATTCGCGGCCACCTGTTCCACCGTCGCCGGATCACCCGCCAGATTGAGGCCCAGAGTGCCGATAATCGCACCGCAGAGCACGGAAACGATGCCCGCTCCGATGCTATGCGAGGTGTTCCAGATACTCATCTTGGTGGCCAGTTCCCGCGGGGGGACCCAGTGCACCATCAGGCGGTTGCAGGGCGCGAAGCCGCAGCCCTGGAAGACATTGTTGAGCACCAGCAGGACGGCGATAGTCCAGACCATCACGTTCACGAAGTCCGGGCCGGTAGGAGTCCCGGCAATCCAGGCACTGATCTTGGCGCTGAAGCCGAAGATATAGTTGAGGATCACGCAGATACCCAGTCCGATGATGAGGTGCCAGCGGGCGTTGGAACGGTCCGCGATAAAACCGTTGATGAACTTGGAGACGCCGTAAATCAGGCCGACCGCCGTGAGGATGGTACCCAGTTGCAGGTCGCCGATGCCGTATTCCGCCGCCAGGGCGGGCATCGCGAAGGAAAAATTCTTACGGACGAAATAGAAGATGGAATAGCCGATCATCGAGCAGATGATCACCCTCCACTGCCAATACTTGAAACTATGCTTCGTAGGTTTCATTGCGGAAAGGGATTAAAAATGATAGTGGCCGGAACCGACGCGGCGGAAGGCACCGTCCGGACAGGTGATGACGGCAATACAGCCGACGGGGACTTCCACGTCGATGCTCTTGAGCTGCTCTCCGTCCGCCGTCCATTTTACGCGGATCATCCCGTAAGGGGTCTTGTGCGAGGTTTCCAGCCAGGTCAGACCGCCGCCGGGATGCGGGTCCACGACAAAGGTACGGTAACCGGGATCGATCTCCCGCACACCGCCGGCCCAGCGGTACAGCCAATCGCCAATAGCGCCGTAAGAGTAGTGGTTGAAGGAATTCATCCCGTTCTCGGGAATGCTGCCGTCCGGCCCCATCGAATCCCAGCGCTCCCAGATGGTGGTGGCGCCCATCTTGACGGGATAGAGCCAGCTCGGGCAGGTCTCCTGCAGAAGCAGTCGCCAGGCGACATCGCTGTGGCCGTAACGCGAGAGTTCTTCGCAGATGTAGGGCGTTCCCAGGAAGCCGGTGGTAATATGGTCGTCGTAACGGGCGACATTGTCAGCCAGACGCCGGGCCGCCTGTTCGCGCAGGTTTTCGGGCAGCAAATCGAAGTGCAGGGCCAGGACATAGGCCGTCTGCGTGTCGGAACTGACGAGACCGGCCGGCGTGACGTATTCGTTCATGAAGGCCTCCTTGGCGAGCTTGCAGGCATCGGCATACTGGCGGCTTTCATAGTCCCTTCCCAGCAGCGCCGCGGTTTTGGCAACGATGTCGAGGCTGGCCGCGAAGAAGCATTGGGCGATGAGACTGCGCGAAGTGACGGCGGAAACGCCCTTGCGGTCATCCTTCTTGCTATAGAAAAGCCAGTCGCCGAAGGGCTGGTTCACATGGTTGAGGAGATAGCCCGGGGCGTTGGCCAGACAAGCATCTACCCAGGCCTTCATAGAGGGATATTGGGCTGCAAGGATGGAGAGGTCGCCGAACGCCTGGTAGTGCCGCCAGGGAATCAGAACAGCGCTGTCCGCCCAGCCCGCCGCAAAGTCGTGCGAGGTGGTCTGCGGATAGACGTCGGGGATGGTGCGCGGAACGCCGCCGCCGGGTTTCTGCTCGGCGGCAAGGTCCGCAAGCCATTTGCGGAAGAAGTTGGCGACATCGCCGTTCCAGCTGGCGGTGCGGAAGAAGACCTGCGCATCGCCGGTCCAGCCCAGGCGCTCGTCGCGTTGCGGGCAGTCGGTGGGAATATCGACGAAGTTGTCGCGGAAACCCCAGCAGATGTTGCTCTGGAGCTGATTGATCAGCGGGTTGGAGCAGGCGAAGCTGCCGGTTTCCTCGAAGGCGGAGCTGATGGCCACCGCTTCGAAGTCCCGCAGGTCCGGAGCAGTGTCCAGACCCTCCACCCGCAGGTAACGGAAGCCGTAGAAGGTGAGACTGGGCTCATAGACGCGCGATTTACCGTCCAGGAAGATATGGGTCTGCGCGCGTGCCTTGCGCAGGTTGGAGGTATAGAAGTTGCCTTCCTTGTCCAGCACTTCGGCGTGGGAGATGATGACCTCCTTCCCGGCAGGGCCGCTAAGCCGGACGCGTTCCCAGCCGACGATGTTCTGGCCAAAGTCCAGGATGTATTCGCCCTTGGGACTGACGAGCAGGCTGAGCGGTTTCAGGACGGCAAGGGGTTTTACCCCCTCCGCGATGCTGGGAACGAGGGTTTCCGTGCCGCCGCCGAGCACCTGGGAAGGCTGCCAGTCAAAGGGCTGGGTATAATCGAAGTCTTGTCCGTCGTAAATGGTTGCGAAGGTGACGGGGCCGGTCTTGGAGGTCTCCCAGTCGTGACCGGTGCAAAGCGTTTCCCGGCTACCGTCGGTGTAGGTGATTTCCAGTTGCAGGAGCAGGGCGATGTCGTCGCCATAACGGTAGCGTTTGTGCGGTTTCTGCCAGTTCATGCCGGAACCCCACCAGCCGGGGGCCACCGTGACACGGATTTCGTCCTGACGGCCGGATTTGAGGAGGTCCGTCACATCGTACATCCGGTATTGGAGACGGTTGAGGTAGGAGGTCCACCCGGGAGCCAGGTAATCGTCCCCCACCTTTACGCCACCGATCTGCGCTTCAAAGATGCCGTGGGCCGAAATGCAGGCGTAAGCGCTCTTGACGCCGCGCGAAGGGGTAAACTGACGGCGGAACCAGACGGGCGAGGGACGGTCTTCCGGAGTGCGGCCGCTCACGCCGATCCAGCGGGCTTTCCAGTTCTCTCCCAGGCCCATGACGAAGGAGGAAGAGACCGGTTTGCTGCTGAGCCGGTGATTGTCCGTCACCTTGACCGTCCAGCCGTAACGCACACCGGGGGCAAAGGGATAGGGCACGGTGACACCGGTGGATTCCGCGCCGTTACCGCGATAGGTGAACACCTTGCGGCCGGCCTCGGTAATCGTGATCTCCCAGGATCTCTGGAGGGTATTGATGACCGTAGAAGTAATCATCCAGCTGAAGACGGGTTTTCCTTCCACGCCCAGCGGCTCCACAAGTCCGTTCACCCGCAGGTCCTCCACGGCCGTTACGGCAGGCCCGCCCCAGAGTTGGAATGAGGCTGTGGCGCAACACAACAATACAAGCAGTCTTTTCATCTTCGAAACAAGCATATCTTAAAAATTATTGTCTGCGAAATCAAGCATCCACTTCCAGTCTTTGAAGAGGATGCCGTGGCCGGCATCTTTGGAACGCCAGGCATAGCCCAGATGTTTTCCGATGGCGGTAGAAGTGTTGGCGGCGGGACGCTCCACCTCCGGGAACGGAGCGGCATCCACGCCGAGCAGCGACCAGACGGGGGCCGCCGCCTTGACGGAAAGGTACTCCCCTTCCGGATCGAACCATTTATTATTATAGCCCAGCACCAGCAGCGGACGCGGTGCGATGCACGCGAGCAGCATATGCTGGTCGAAGGGCATTTCCTGCTCCCGCCCGGCCCAAAGGGCATATTGGGGCAGGAACCAGTTGGGATAGGTCGAGGTTTCCGAAGCAATCGTCTCCTTGCCTTCGAGGGGATGTTTGGTCAGCGGCGCACCGCCGCCACCCGTCTGCACCGGGGCCACGAGGGCGAAACGCTCGTCGCAGGCGGCAGCGATCAGGGCGGCCTTGCCCAGGCGCGAGCAGCCGGTCAGCAGGACGCGCGAGGCATCCAGCGCAGGCAGTTGCTCCACCAGGTCCATTCCCCGAAGGTAACCCCAGGCCCAGGCCGTCAGGGTTGTCGGGTTATCCGTCCGGGCAGGGTCCCGCGGCCCCCAGAGGTCAAAGACACGCTTGTAAGCGAGCGCCAGGGCATTGGGGTCCGTATCCGGATCGGGGGCAAAGTCCTCGTAATAGGCCGTCAGGAAGGCGTAGCCACGGCTCAGGAGATAACTGAGCGGAGTATAGTAACGTTTGTCGGGATTCATTTCCGCTCCCCTACCCAGAGGGACGCCGTTTTGACAGTCCGGCCCGAGAATCTGGGTATCCATCAGGAAAGAATCGTTCCCGTGGAAATTCTGCAGCAGGATAACGGGCAGCGGCCCGGAGGCGGCAGCGGGCCTGACCAGCAGCCAGACTACGCTGGGACCGGTCCTGTCCGCTTTGAACCACATCCGGTACTGCTCGCGGATGGCCTCCTGCGCCTGAACGCCGCTCTGCCCGGGAATGGTTGTCCTGCCCCGCTCCACCTGATCGAAGTAGATGGGCGAAGGGGCGGGCATACGGCCGTACATCTCGCTCTGGAACAGGTCCAGGATCTCGGCACGGCGCTGCGGCCACCGGGCGGGATCCTGCACATCCAGCAAATCGCCCGACCCGCCTTCATCAGGCGCCGGAAGGGGTTTGTTCTTGCAATGGAGCGGCAGCAAAAAGAGGCTGGCCGCGAGCAGGATCGTCAGTGCCTTGTTCATATTTTCTCTAGTAAAGGGCTTCCGGAAGCCGATGGCAGTTGTACTGGGACGCCATGGCCTCGCCGTAGGCACCGGCGCTGCGGATGGCGATGAAATCGCCGCGACGGCACTCGGACAGCGCTTCTTCGCGGGCAAAGACATCGGAACTTTCGCAAACGGGACCGACGACATCGTACAGGATCTCCGGACCGTCGGAACTGATATTTTCGACGCGATGGTAGGCGTGATACATCGCCGGACGCACCAGTTCGGTCATGCTGCCGTCGATGATGGCGAAGCGCTTGACCGTGCCTTCCTTGACGTAGAGTACGCGGGAGATCAGCGAGCCGCAGGGCGCGACGATGCTCCGGCCGGGCTCGAAATGCACGAGCTGCCCCGGTTCGGTATGCAGGAAACGGCGGAAGGTGCCCAGCCAGCCCTCGAAATCCGCGATGGGCAGATGGTTGGGATGGCGGTAGTTGATGCCCAGGCCGCCGCCCATGTTCAGGTCGCCCACGGGCAGGCCCTGCGAACGGAGTTCTTCGGTCAGGCTGTTGACGCGGTTGCAGAGCGCGACGAAATCGGACATATCCAGAATCTGGGAGCCGATGTGGAAGTGCAGGCCCTTGTATTCGATGCCGGGCAGTTCGAGCGCCGTGCGGATGACCGGGATCAGTTGTTCGTAGTTGATGCCGAACTTGTTTTCCGCCAGTCCGGTGGTAATGCCCGCGTGGGTGTGGGCACCGATGTCGGGATTGACCCGGAAACTCACCGGCGCACGTTTCCCGCGTTCGAGCGCAAGGTCGTTCAGTACGCGCAGTTCGGCTTCGGATTCCACGTTGAAGCGGGCGATGCCGGCCTCCAGGCCCAGAATCATCTCTTCATCGCTCTTCCCTACTCCGGCGAAAACGATGTCCGAAGCTTTGAAGCCCGCCTGCAGGGCCGCCTTGACCTCACCGCCGCTGACGCAGTCGGCACCGAGCCCGCGGGCTGCGATGCGCGAGAGGATGACGGGGTTGAAGTTCGCTTTCACCGCATAGTGGACGCGGTATTCCGGGGTCGGCGCAAGGGCCGCCTGAAGGGCGTCGAGCGTGCGGTCCAGCAGCTCGAGGTCATAATAGTAGAAGGGGGTGCGTACCGATTTGAAACGCTCGAGAGGAAACTGGCCCTTAATCATTGGCGAAGAGTTTGGCGCTCAGGGATTTGAGTGCTTTTTCCTTATCTTCTTCCCGGATCAGGAAGGAGATGTTGTAGTTGCTGCCGCCGTAGGAGACCATACGGACGGGGATGTCGCGCATGGCGTCCATCGCGCGGGATTCGAAGCCCACGTTCTCCCAGTCCATATCGCCCACGACGCAGACGATGCACATGCCGGTATCGACGCTGACGGAGCCGTACCGGTGCAGGTCGGAGACGATGCCGCTGAGGTTCGAGGTGTCGTCGATGGTCATCGAGACGCCGACCTCGGAGGTACAGATCATATCGATGGAGGTGCGGTAACTCTCGAAGATTTCAAAGACTTTGCGCAGGAAACCGTGCGCAAGGAGCATCCGCGAGGATTTGATCTTGATGGCAGTGATGTTGTCCTTGGCCGCAACGGCCTTGATGGAGCCGGGATCCGGGATGTTATTGATGACGGTGCCGGGGGCCGACGGGTCCATCGTATTGAGCAGACGCACCGGCACCCCCGCGAATTTGGCGGGCTGGATACAGGTGGGATGCAGGATCTTGGCGCCGAAGTAGCCCAGCTCGGCCGCCTCCTCGAAGTGCAGGTGGCGCACCGGACGGGTGCCGGGGACGACGCGCGGGTCGTTGTTGTGCATACCGTCGATATCGGTCCAGATCTGGATCTCTTCGGCAAGCACCGCCGCTCCGAGCAGGGAGGCGGTGTAATCCGAGCCGCCGCGCTTGAGGTTGTCCACCTCGCCCTGCGCATCGCGGCAGATGAAACCCTGGGTGATATAGACATCGGCGCCGGGATGCTCCGCGAGCGCCTTGTTGAAATGTTCCTTGATATAGACGGAATCCGGCTCGCCCTGCTCATCCTTTTTCATGAAATCGAGGGCCGGCAGCAGCACGGAGTTGAAACCCTGCTCGTTCAGGTAGGCGTTCACCATCCAGGTGGAAAGCATTTCCCCGCGTGCAACGAGTTCCTTTTCGGAAGCATCGGTGAAAATTTCCTTCCCCAGCCCTTCGATGAAGGCAAAGACGGAGTGTACATAGGCACGGGCCTCCTCCGCACTTTCCGCCTTGGCGTAGAGTTCGGCGATATGGCCGTAGTACTTCTGCTCGAGCTTGCGGGCGGCGTCGGTAGCGCTGTCAGTATTGCCTTTTTTGAGGTAGGAGGCGATTTCGAGGAGGGAATTGGTGGTGCCGGACATGGCAGAGAGGACGACGACATTGCCCTTTTCACGGGTAATCAGACCGGCTACGTCCTTCATTCTTTTGGCGGAGCCTACGGAGGTGCCGCCGAATTTCATCACTTTCATAGCTGCAAAGATAAAAAATTATCCTTATCTTTGGACTCATGGAAATCATTCTACTTTCCGGGGGGTCCGGGAAAAGGCTCTGGCCCCTCTCCAATGACGAACGTTCGAAGCAGTTCCTGCCCCTGCTGGAGAAGCCGGGAGGAGGTATGGAATCGATGGTGCAAAGGGTTGTGCGCCAGATCCGGGAGGCCGGTCTGAACGCCGGCATCACCCTCGCGACCAATGCGGCGCAGGAGCATATCATCCGGGAACAGCTCGGAGGCGATATCCCCATGGTGCTGGAACCCGAGCGGCGGGATACTTTCCCCGCCATCGCGCTCGCCTGCGCATATCTGTCGCTCGCGAAGGGCTGCAGCGACGACGAGCCGGTGGTCATCATGCCCTGCGACCCTTATACCGAAGCGGGCTATTTCCGCACGATCGGCAAGATGGCCGAAGCGGTGGAGATGGACGCGGCGCATCTGGTGCTGATGGGCATCAAGCCGACTTATCCTTCCTCGAAATATGGCTATATCGTGCCCGAAAAGGGCTGCGGCGAGTGCCTGAAGGTCCGTCGCTTTACGGAGAAGCCGACGGTGGAGATGGCCGTGGAGTTGCTCGATGACGGCGCGCTCTGGAACGGCGGCGTCTTTGCCTTCCGCCTGGGCTATCTGATGGAGATGGTGCGCCGCTATGTGGACGCTGCCGATTTTGCCGGCGTGCTGGCCCGCTACAGCGATTTCCCGAAGATCAGTTTCGATTACGAGGTGGCGGAGAAAGAGAGCTCCGTGGCGGTGATTCCCTTTGACGGGGAATGGAAGGACCTGGGCACCTGGAATACCCTGACGGACGAATTGTCCTCTCCCGTGACGGGCCGCGGCCTGCTCGGGGAAGAGAACGAGAACGTCAAGATCATCAACGAACTGGACATCCCCGTCTTTGCAGACGGGCTGAAGGATATCGTCATTGCCGTGTCGGCTGACGGGATCCTGGTCTGCCACCGCAAGCAGACGGAGAACCTGAAGAAATACGTCAGTAAACTGTAGGGACCGCGCATGATGAAACCCGGACGCTTCCTCTGCCTTCTGGCGCTGCTCTTCGCCTTTGTGCCCGCACGGGCGCAGATGCTGAGCGGCAAGGCCGTCGAATGGACGGTGGTGGCCGGAGAGCCGGATGCGGAGGGCATCTGTGAACTCGTCTTTACCGGAACGCCCGCCCCGATGTGGCACGGCTACGGTACCCGGAGCACCATCAATGCGACCACCCTTACGCTTACTTCCCTCGAGGGCTGCAAGGCGCAGGGGGCGCTGTATGACATCAGTCCTGCGGCCGACCCCGAGGAGGGCTTTTCCGCCCCCTTCCAACTGGGGGTGAAAGTCAAATTGACGGGCAAGGCCCCCGCCGTCAAAGGATACCTGACCTATACCGCCTGCAAGCAGGGGGTATGCGCCGTACCGGAGGATTGGGCGTTTTCGCTCGACCTGCCCCGCATATCGGCGGCAGCAAGTCCCGGCCGGAGCAGTTCAGGCGGCCTTTGGGCGCTAATTTTGGAGGCGATACTCTGGGGACTGGCGATGCTGCTTACGCCCTGCGTCTTCCCGATGGTGCCGATGACGGTGTCCTTTTTCCTGAAAAGCGCGGACTCCCCCGCCCGGGGACGCTTCCGCGCTTTTATGTACGGCGTCTTCATCGTGCTGCTGTATACGCTGCCGATCTGCGTCATCATCGGCGCGACGCGCCTGCTGGGCGGAGATGCCGTGACCGCCGATATCTTCAACTGGCTTTCGACGCACTGGCTGCCGAACCTCGTGTTCTTTGTCGTGTTCATGCTGTTCGCGGCTTCGTTTTTCGGAGCTTTCGAGATTACGCTGCCTTCATCGCTCGTCAATAAGAGCGACCGGCAGTCCGAGAAGGGCGGGCTCGGCGGCATTTTCTTTATGGCGCTGACCCTGGTGCTGGTGTCTTTTTCCTGCACGGGGCCCATCGTCGGATCGGTGCTGATCCGTTCCACGAGCGGGGAATTCTGGGCACCGATGGTGACGATGCTGGCGTTTTCCGTCGCCTTTGCGCTGCCGTTTACGCTGCTGGCGCTGTTTCCGTCGCTGCTGGGGAAGTTCAAGAGCGGTTCCTGGCTGGGCAGCGTGAAGATCGTGCTGGGCTTTGTCGAGCTGGCGCTGGGACTGAAGTTCCTCAGCGTCGCGGACCAGACCTATCATTGGGGCATCCTCGACCGCGAGGTATATCTTGCGATCTGGATTGTCGTTTTCTCGCTGCTGGGGCTTTATCTGCTCGGAAAATTGCGTTTTGCGCACGATGAGTTGGCGGACAAGCCGCTCTCGGTGCTGCGGCTGGCGCTTGCCATCGCCGTGTTTTCCTTTGTCGTGTATCTGGTGCCGGGAATGTGGGGCGCTCCGCTCAAGGCGCTGTCCGGCTATCTCCCGCCGATGCAGACGCAGGATTTCGTGCTGGGGGCTTCATCTGCGGATAGCGCTTCCAATGAGATTTCCGCCGAGGCGCCGCAGCTGGCGCTGCCCTATGGTCTTCGCGCGTATACCCGCGTCGAGGATGCGCTGGAGGTTTCCGCCCGCCTGGGGAAGCCGGTGTTCGTGGATATTACCGGGCACGGATGCGTGAACTGCCGGGAGATGGAGCAGCGGGTGTGGAGCGATCCGCGGGTGCTGCCGCTGCTGCGGAACAGGTACGTTCTGGTGGCCTTATATACGGATGACAAGACGGTGCTGCCGGAGCGCGAACGCGTTACGCTGCCGGGCGGCCAGGTGCTGCGTGATGTCGGACGGGTGAATGCCTATCTTGCACGGGAACGCTTTGGCGTGAATGCGCAGCCGACCTATATTTTATTGGGGACCGACGGGAGGCCGTTGCTTCCCCCGCGGGGCTACAACCTGGATGTGGACGGGTTTGTTGAATTTTTACAGAATGGATTGGATAAATACAATTTATAAGTTATATGGCATTTGCAGATTTTTTCAGGATGAGCCTTCCTTCCGAGCGGAAGGTGGCACCGGAGAAGGTGGACAAGACGTATAAGCGCATGCGGCTGCAGGCGTTTATCGCTGCGACCTTCGGTTATGCGTTGTATTATGTATGTCGCCTGTCGATGGGCGTGATGAAGCAGCCCATCATCGATGCGGGCCTGCTGAATGCTACGCAGTTGGGTATCATCGGCGCCTGTTTGTACTGGGCCTATGCAGCCGGGAAGTTCGTGAACGGCTTCCTCGCCGACAGTTCCAATATCAAGCGCTTCATGGCCGCGGGGCTCGTCGTGTCCGTGGCGATGAACTTCATCATGGGGCTGCTGGGCGTGAGCGCAATGAGCGGCAGTATCGCCAATTCGGCGCTCTTCGTCTGCTTTGCGATCTGCTGGGCGATTAACGGCTGGGCGCAGTCGATGGGTGCGCCGCCGGCCATCATTTCGCTTTCCCGCTGGTTCCCGCTGAAGGTCCGCGGCACTTATTATGGCTTTTTCAGTTCTTCGCACAATATCGGCGAAGGTCTGTCCTTCGTCACTGTCGGTGCCATCGTGGCCGCTTTTGGCTGGCGCTGGGGCTTTTTCGGTGCCGCGCTCGCCGGTGCCATCGGCATTGTGCTGATCCTCTTTTTCCTGCACGACGGTCCCGAGAGCAAGGGACTCCCGCCCATCGAGGTGTATTCCGGAGAGTTGACGGCAGAGGAGTATGAGGCGCATCACGCGGAACTGCTCAAGAAGGCCGGCGACGCAAGGGCTGCCCAGAAGGCCGAGACGAAGCAGTTGCAGAAGGCGGTCATCCAGAACCCGGGTGTGTGGATCCTGGCGCTGGCCAGTGCCTTTATGTATATGAGCCGCTATGCCATCAACGAATGGGGTGTGATTTTCCTGCAGGAAGCCAAGGGGTATAACCTGGGCGAAGCGGCAGGCATCATCGGCATCAACCCGATCTTCGGCATCATCGGTACGGTGGTGTCCGGATGGCTGTCCGACGTGGTGTTCAAGGGCGACCGCAAGTATCCTGCGTTCGTGGCCGGTATCCTGGAGGCTATCGCCCTGGCGCTGTTCCTCTATGGCGGACCGGAGCGCTGGGTGAATATCCTGGCCATGGTCCTGTTCGGCGTGGCGATCGGCGTGCTGATCAGTTTCCTCGGCGGACTGATGGCGGTCGACCTGGTGCCGCGCAAGGCGACGGGTGCCGCCCTCGGTATCGTCGGTATGGCGTCCTATGCGGCCGCTGGTCTGCAGAACGTCATCACTGGCTGGCTGCTGGACACGCACGCCACGGACGGCGTGCACGATTTCTCGCACGTCAGCATCTTCTGGCTCGGCGCCGCCATCATTTCCTTCTTGCTGCCGGTGCTGAACTGGCGCAGAAAGCAGCAGGTTATCTAGCCTGAGGCCCGCGCATTTAAATTTTTGCCACTAATAATGAAACGGGAGGGCCCCAGGGTCCCTCCCGTTTCACTTTTTACCCCATTTCTTAAACTTAGAGGGCCCTTCATCGCTGATAGTGCGAGCCGCTCCTTCGAGCTCGGCGCAGCGTCCCATCTGTAGCTGCCGGAGGGCGTATATTCCGGCAGCGGTGCCGATTATTTGTGTAAGAAAGGACTAAGTATTTCCATCTCGAATGATATTTATGTCCCAAGTTTTATTAAATTTGTGCTCGTACATAGGAAAGAGAAGATGAATATCACCCGGAACATGACGGATATGGACCTCTATTCTGAGCAGTTCGCGCGGGCAATTGGGCTATCTTATGAGGCTATTAGTGAATATTTTTTTGATGTACTATGAATAGAAAATCACTGTTTTTTATCGTTAACGCCCTTGCAATCGTTTTTTCGGTTGCACTGAATCTCAGTTGCACCCAAGCCCCGCAGGAACTGAAGGTCATGTCTTTCAATGTCCGGCTTTTCCCCGCGGATGACGGCGAGAATTCGTGGCCGATGCGCTGCAATGCCATTCCCGTAATGCTCCGCGAAACGGCGCCGGATGTCTTTGGCGTACAGGAAGCCTACCGCGAGCAATTGGATTTCATCACCGGCAACTGTCCCTGCTACGCTGAATTCGGCGTAGGACGTGACGATGGCTCCGACACCGGAGAACATATGTCCGTCTTCTATGACAAGACCAAACTCGAACTGCTGGACGGCGGAACCTGGTGGCTTTCCGAAACTCCGAAAGTGCCTTCCAAGGGCTGGGATGCCAAATATCCCCGCACCGCCACCTGGGCCCTGCTTAAACAGATCAAGGGAGGTCGGAAATTCTGGTTCGTCAACACCCATCTGGACCATCGTGGAGTACAGGCCCGCATCAACGGGCTCGCGATGATTATGGACAAGACCTCCGAATTGGATTCGTCAATCCCCCTTATCATTGTGGGTGATTTCAACGTAACTCCCAGCGACAGTTGCCTCGCAGAAATCGATATCCGAATGCAGAGTGCCCGCACGGCCGCGGCCAAGACCACCGATACCCCGTCTTTCAACGGATTCGGGAAATCAAGCGGGACGATTATCGATTACATCTATTTCAGCGGCTTCTCCGAGGCGGAAAGTTTCGAGGTCCTGTCGGAACCTTACGACAGCATTCCCTACATCTCCGATCACTATCCGATCGTCGCCACGCTGAAATTCTGATTCACCCCTGCCGGCCTTCGCTCGGAGCGGTCACGCCCCGAAGCGAGACGCCTGGCCCCGAGGAAAACCAACGGGCTACTTCGGGGCCATCTTGTAGAGGAAGGCTGTGATGATGGCGAAGATCACGTTGGGGAGCCAGAGGGCGATGAAGGGCGGCAAAGTGCCCGTGAAGACGAACATCTGGCTGAACTTCAAGAACAGGATATAGGAGAAACTCAGCGCGATGCCGACGGCGATATTCACGCCGATGCCCCCTCGTTTCTTGCGCGAGGAGAGCGACACGCCCATAATCGTCAGGATAAAGGCGGAGAAAGGCAGCGCATAACGCGTATGCTTCTCAATCTGTGCGAACATCACGTTCGCGTCACCGCGCATCTTCTGCGTTTCGATAAGTTCGTTGAGCCGCCGGTAGGAAAGTGACTCGACGGTCTTCTCGTTGTAGAAGAAATCGTCCAGCGTCAGTGCGATGACCGTATCCTTGGCCGCACCGCTGCTGACCCGGTCGCCAAGACCCGGACGATATTCGCGGATGAAATATTTCTTGAGATGCCACAGTCGCGCTGTCGAATCCCAGACCGCACTCTCGGCAGTAAGTTTCTTGACAATGCGGTTGCCCTCGATCTCTTCGAGCGTCATGTTGTAGGCCGTGTTGTTCCAGGCACTGAAAGAACTGACATACACGAAGTTGCCGGGCGCCAACTGATAATGGATATCCCTGCGCTTATAGGTATTGTGCCGCTTGACGTACTTCTGCTCGAACTTCAGCCTTTCGGCATTCGCCTGGGGGATCACGAAGAGATTGAGCCCCAGCGACAGCATGGCGATCAGGGCCGCTGACACGAAATACGGCACCATCATCCTGTGATAACTCACGCCGCCGGAAAGAATCGCGATGATCTCCGAATTCGCCGCCAGGCGCGAGGTGAAGAAAATCACCGTAATGAACACGAACAGCGGCGAGAACATGTTCATGAAGTACGGGATGAAGTTCAGGTAGTAGTCGAAGACCACGGCCTTGAGGGGCGCCTCGTTGGAAACGAAGTAGTCGATTTTCTCCGAGATGTCAAAGATGATGACGATGCCGATAATCAGCAACAGGGCAATGAAGAAGCTGAAAATGAACTTCTTCATGATATAAAGGTCAAGCAGTTTGGGCCGCAGTCTCATAGCCTTGCACTGATGCGTTTGACGGTTTCTTCCTTCCAGGCGGCGAAGTCGCCTGCCACGATATGTTCGCGTGCGGAGCGCACCAGATCCAGATAGAAGGCGAGGTTGTGTTCGCTCGCAATCATCGCCGCTGCCATTTCCCCGGCGATGAAAAGATGCCGCAGGTACGCGCGGGAATAAGTACTGTCCACGAAGGAACTGCCGGAGGGATCAAGCGGCGAAAAATCGTTCTCCCACTTGGCGTTGCGCATATTCATAATGCCGTTCCAGGTGAAGAGCATACCGTTCCGGGCATTGCGCGTGGGCATCACGCAATCGAACATATCCACTCCGCGGGCGATGCCTTCGAGCAGGTTCGCAGGAGTGCCGACGCCCATCAGGTAACGCGCACGGTCGGCGGGAAGCACCGGCTCCAACTCTTCCAGCACGCGGTACATCTCTTCCGTAGGCTCCCCTACCGCCAGTCCGCCGATGGCAATCCCGACCTGCGAGAACTGCGCGGCATGCCGGGCCGCTTCGACGCGAAGCTCCGTGTAGGTGCAGCCCTGCACGATCGGGAAAAAGGTCTGCTCATAGCCATAGAGCGGCTGCGTATCCGCAAATCGCTGCGCAAATCGCTCGAGCCAGCTTTTCGTCAGGTCGAGGCTTTTGCGGGCATAGGCGCGGGGCGCATCGCCGGGACAGCATTCATCGAGCGCCATACAGATATCGGCGCCGATGACGCGCTGCACCTCGACATTGTTTTCCGGGGTGAAAAGATGCTTCGAACCGTCGATATGGGAACTGAAACGGCAGCCTTCGGCGGTAAGCTTGCGAATCGGCGCCAGCGAAAAAATCTGGAATCCGCCGCTGTCGGTGAGGATGGGACGGTCCCAACTTTCGAAGCGATGCAGCCCGCCTGCTTTAAGCAGGATATCCAGCCCGGGCCGCAGGTACAGGTGATAAGTATTGCCGAGGATGATCTGCGCGCCGATATCCTCGCGAAGGTCGCGGTGATAGACGCCTTTCACGCTGCCGACGGTACCTACCGGCATAAAGATCGGGGTATGGATAGTGCCGTGGTCCGTTTCCAGAACGCCAGCGCGGGCGGCGGAATGCGGGTCTGTGGCCTGCAGCGAAAATTTCATCGCCCAAAGATAGTGAAAAGCGCGGAAAAACTTTTGCGTTTGGAGGAAAAGACGCAAAACAATAAAGAATCCTCGTAATTATTATTAATAGGAATAGGGACTTTTGCAGCAGAAAAATCAGTAAAACCACAAAAAGATGCAAAAAAAGACAGAAACTCAGGTTTACACCCCGCCGAAGATGCTGCTCTTCAGCGTTGAGGTGAAAAGCGCACTCACCACTTCTACTTACCAGAGCGAAGAAGCTTCGCTGGAAGATTATGAAGCCATCGATTTGTTTGAATAAAAATTTTACGATATGAAAAACTTTCGCATATTCGCTTTGATTGCCCTGGCAGTGGCCGCAGCGGCCTGTGCCAAGGAACAGCAGGAGACTGCCCCGGTCGGCCCCGTCGATCCGGAGAATCCCAACGTTATCGTATTTACGGCCGAAGCCCCGAGCAAGACTGCCACCACGAATGACCAGACCGTCACCTGGGTGGCGGGCGATGAAGTGAAGTTCGTCTGGGCAGGCGGTTCCGCTACGGCTAGCGCTTCCACTTCCGGCGCCACCACCACTTTCTCCGTGGAGGTGGGCGAAGGCATCACCGAGCTCTATGCCGTGTATCCCGCGTCCGCCGGCGGCAGCTACGTTGAAGGAAACGTGAACATCCACTTCAACGGAAGCCGTACCGACGGCTCTTTTGCCGCCAACGACTTCTGCGTGGCCAAAGCCGTCAAGACCGGCGATACCTGGAGCACCACCCTGGCCTTCAAGAACGTGGCCTGCCTGCTGAAGGTGGGCGTAACCGGAAGTGACATTACCAAGATTCAGGTGATGGGCGGACGTTCCACGGAAGAGGCGCAAGCCATTTCTGGCCTTCTCCCGGTAAGCATTGACAACGGCGTCGTGTCTATGGGCGCCGCCAGCGAAACCGGTGTCACGGTCAATATGGAAGTCTCCGGCCCTGGCGACTACTATATCCCCATCCTGCCGGGCGTTACGCTCAGCGACGGTTTCCGCATCGGCCGCTTCAAAGGAGAAGAACAACTCACTCCTTTCTTCTACAATGGCTCGTTTACTACCGCAAGAGGCAAGATCTACCAGCTCGGGGACATTGACGCCCACTCGGGGCAGTATTACGTCACCCCTTCCGGCGCCGGCACCAAAGCGGGTCAGAGCTGGAGCAACGCCATGGGCGTCACCGAATTCAAGGCCTTTGTAACCAATCAGGACAATCATTTCCTCCTGAAGGGATCGACCTTCCATTTCTCGGCTGATGAGTTCTCCTTCGGCGACGATTACCTGGTATTGAAATACCCGGATCACGGCAATGTCGCTTTCACCCTGGAGGGGACCTTCAATTCCGAGTCAAGCATGACCACCTTCGTAGGCCGTACCGCCACTTCCGGCACTACTGCCGGTGTGCTCTGGCCGCAGAATAACTCATACATCACCGTCAAGAACGTCAAATTTACGGGCACAAATGGTGCGTCCAATGCGTCTGCCATCCGTGTTAACAACAGTGCCAAGGAACTGAATCTGGACCACTGCATTTTCGATGGCAACCAGACTAGCGGAAACGGCAGCGGCATTTCCCTGCTCAACAGCGCCACCGTGAATATCAGCAACTGCGTATTCAAAAACGCGACCGGTGCCGGCGGAATCATCCACGTCAATCACGCCAGTGCGAACGTGAATATTGTGGACAGCGAAGCCAGCCATATCACCAAGAATGCCATTTATGCACAGTCCTTCAATACCTTTACCTGTACAAGGGTAACGTTCAGCGACAATAACGATAACGGCGAATACGGTGCCGCAGCGTACATTACCGGTGCCGGAACCATGACTTTCAACGACTGTGACTTTATCCGGAACCACTCCTCCGTCCAGGGCGGTGCCATCTGCATCAACGGAACCGCTGTTACCACCACTTTCACGGACTGTGAGTTCATTGACAACGATTGTGACCAAAGAGGCGGCGCCGTCATGATTGAAAATGCTAATGACAATACCACCTTTACCGGCGGCAAGTTCCAGGGGAATAACGCCAATGGTGCAGATAATACAAAGGCGGCAGGTGCAGCCATTTATTCCTTCGGATCTTTCAGCTGTACGGATGTGCTTTTCAAAGAAAATTACAACTATGTAGGGACAAACGAAATGTCTGGAGGCATTATTCGGTTGCAACAGTCCGAAAAAGTCGCATCCTTCGACGGCTGCGTTTTTGACGGCAACTATACGAATCGTGAGAATAGCAAGAATCCTCCCTGCGCTGCCATCGTCAACTGCCGTATAGGTGGTGTCAGCTATTATTTCAACGCCTGCGAATTCAAGGAGCATACATCCGGAACAGGTAATTCCGCAGGTGTTTACGGTGGTACGAGGGGAACGGTGTTCGCCACTTTGGCGGGCAGTA
>JAEEJZ010000071.1 GCA_016282145.1 Bacteroidales bacterium
GGAGGTGTATGTCGAGTCCGCCGAAGACAAGAAAGGCCAGCTCGTCATTTCCCACAAGAAGGCCCGCGCACTCAAGTCCTGGGACCGCGTGAACGAGGCGTTCAACAACGACGAAATCGTCAAGGGCTTCGTCAAGACCCGCACGAAGGGTGGTATGATCGTCGACGTGTTCGGCATCGAGGCTTTCCTGCCCGGTTCCCAGATCGACATCAAGCCCATCCGCGACTATGACGCCTTTGTGAATCAAACCATAGATTTCAAGATCGTCAAGATCAATCAGGAATTCCGCAATGTGGTCGTTTCCCACAAGGCCCTTCTCGAGGCCGAGCAGGAAGCCCGCCGCGCCGAACTCATCAGCAAGCTCGAAAAGGGCCAGGTGCTCGAGGGTGTGGTCAAGAACATCACCAACTACGGTGTGTTCGTGGACCTCGGCGGTATCGACGGTCTCATCCACATTACCGACCTCTCCTGGGGCCGCATCAACCATCCCGAGGAGATCGTCTCCCTCGATGAGAAGATCAAGGTCGTGGTGCTCGACTTCAACGAGCAGCAGAAGCGCATCGCGCTCGGCCTCAAGCAGCTGACCCCGCACCCTTGGGACAACCTCGATCCGGACCTCAAGGTCGGCGACCGTGTCAAGGGCAAGGTCATCCTCATCGCCGATTACGGCGCCTTCGTGGAGATTACCCCCGGTGTGGAAGGTCTCGTGCACGTGTCCGAGATGTCCTGGTCGCCCAGGCTCCACTCCGCGCAGGAATTCCTCAAGGTCGGTGACGAGATCGAGACCCAGATCCTGGCGATCGACCGCGTTGCCCGCAAGATCTCCCTCGGCATCAAGCAGCTGACCGAGAATCCTTGGGAGAACATCCGCGAGAAGTATCCCGTCGGCAGCACCCAGAAGGCTACCGTCCGCAACATCACCAACTTCGGTGTCTTCGCCGAGCTGGAGGACGGCGTAGAGGGTCTGGTGCACATCAGCGACCTCAGCTGGAACAAGATCAAGCATCCTTCGGAGATGGTCGCCCCCGGCGATGTCATCGAGGTTCAGGTGCTCGACTTCGACGAGGCGAACCACAAGCTCAGCCTCGGCCGCAAGCAGCTGACTCCCAACCCTTGGGATGAGATCGAGGCCAAGTATCCCGTCGGTTCCACCGTGCAGGGTACCATCGCTTCTATCAATGACAAGGGCGCCAGCATCACCCTCGACGGTGAGGCGGAAGGCTTCGCGTTCCCGCGCGAACTCGTCAAGGAGGACGGCAAGCAGGCCGTTGTCGGCGAGACCCTGGAATTCAAGGTGGTGGAACTGCGCCGCAGCACCCGCCGCATCCTTCTGAGCCACCTCAGGACCTACTCCGAGGTGAAGGTGAAGGCCGCGGCCGCCGAGGCGGAGAACACCAAGAAGGCTGTCAAGAAAGTCAACTCCAACGTGGAGAAGACCACGCTGGGTGACATCGACGCCCTCGCCGCCCTCAAGGCTCAGCTCGAGCAGGGCGAGACCAAATGAGTTTCCGCCTGACGATCCTGGGCTCGGCTTCGGCCATGCCCGTATCCGATAGAAATCCAAGCGCCCAGATGCTACAAGTGTATGGGCGCTTGTTTTTGTTGGATTGCGGGGAGGGGGCCCAGCAGCAGTTGCGCCGTGCACACCTTTCCATCGTCAAGATTTCGGCGTTGCTGCTGAGCCATATCCACGGAGACCATATCTTCGGCGTATTCCCGTTGCTCTCCACGATGGGAATGCTCGGCCGCAAGGCTCCGCTGGACATCTATGCGCCGGCCGCCTTTGCGAACCACCTGCGCTTTTTCCTTGCCTGGCACGGAGAGGGCCTGGGCTTCGAACCGGTGCTGCATCCGCTGGAGATGCAGGGGCCGGAAGAGATTTTCCAGACGAAAAACGTCCGCGTGACCGCGTTCCCGCTGGACCATAAGATCGAAACTTTCGGCTTCCGTTTCGATGAGCGCTACGGGGCGCGCAAGGCTGCCGATCCGCTGTTCCGCCCCTCATCTTACGCCTATTGCTCCGATACCCGCCCTTTCCCTGCGCTCGCGCAGTACATCCAGGGCGTGCGGGTGCTCTACCACGAAGCGACCTATCCCTGCGAGATGCAGGACAAGGCGGAGGAGCGCTATCATTCCACCACTGCCGATGCCGCCCGCGCCGCCCTCGCCGCCGGCGCGGAGAAACTGCTCGTCGGCCACTATTCCAGCCGCATCCGCGATTTCGAGGGCTATCTGGCCGAGTGCCGTGCGATTTTCCCCGAAACTTCCGCGGTCAGCGATATGGATATTTACGAATTTTAGGTATCTTCGCAGTTGATGAATATCCTGACTTTGCTCCTGCTCTCCGCCGCAGTAGCGGACACTTCCGCCGCGAGGATCGCCCCGGAAGACTACATTAAAGAATATTCGGCCCTGGCTGTCAGCGAGATGCAGCGCAGCGGCATCCCTGCGAGCATCACCCTCGCACAGGCCCTGCTGGAATCCGACGCCGGCAACTCCCTGCTGGCCGTGGAGGGACGCAACCACTTCGGCATCAAATGCCACGGCGACTGGGAAGGCGCCCGCATCTACAAGGACGATGACCGCAAGGATGATTGTTTCCGCGTCTATGCGAAGGCGGAGGATTCTTACGCCGACCATTCGGATTTCCTGCGTTTCAGCCGCCGCTATGCCAACCTTTTCGCGCTGGACCCCACGGATTATCAGGGCTGGGCGACCGGCCTGCAGGACTGCGGTTACGCCACTTCGCGCAAATATGCCCGCCAGCTGGTGGACCTGATCGAGCGCTACGAACTGCATCGTTTCGATACTTTGGAGGCTCAGCCGGCCCCGGCAGCCCCGGCGGCTCCGGAACTTCCGCAGCAACTCCAGCCTGCTCCGGACGCTGCTCCCCAGCCTGAAACTGCCCCTGTGCAGCTGCGCAGCGTCTATGCCGAGGAATTTTCCTTCGCGCCCGGCAGTCGCTCCTTCCGGAAGGACGGGGCCCGCTGCATCCGTACGCTGCCCGGGGAAACGATGGATTCCATCGCCCAGGCTTACAATCTCTTTGACTGGGAACTCCGCGCCCTCAATAAGGAACTGGGGACGGAAGAACCCGCTCCCGGCACCGTCATCTACCTTTCCCGCAGAAAAAGGGTCCGCTGATGAAGAGACTGATTTTCAGTACGCTGACGCTGGTCACCCTGCTGCTTGTCTTCTTCGCCTCGATGTGGTTGCTGGACAACCGCGTGAGCAATTTTGAAGGCGATGCGCAGGTCTATGTCCGTCCCGGCGATTCTCCGCGTGCCGTCATCGACTCCATCGCTGCGCAAACCACCATCAAGCATCCCAGGCGCCTGGAGCGTGTCTTTGAGCAGTATGAACTGGAGACGCATATGCAGCCCGGCTTTTACCGCATCAGCCACCTGCACCCGAGCGTGTATGTCGCCAGGATGCTCCGGCACGGCTGGCAGTCGCCGGTGAAACTGGTGCTTTCCGGGACGCTCCGCCGTCCCTGCGACATCGCCCGCAAGATCAGCCGCCAGATGATGGTGGATTCGGCCGCGGTGATGGCCGCTTTTGCCGACGACGCCCTGCTCGTGCGTCTGGGGGCCTCCCGCACGACGCTTTTCTCGCTCTTTATGCCCGATACCTACGAAATGTACTGGACGGACAGTATCGAGAAGATTCTGGAGCGGCAGAAGCAGGCGGTGGATGCCTTCTGGACCGAGGAAAACCTGGCGCTGGCCGCCGCCCAGGGCCTGACGCGGCACGAAGCGACCGTCGTCGCCTCCATCGTCAAGGGGGAATCGAACTATGCGCCTGAGTTCCCGAAGATCGCGGGCGTCTACCTGAACCGCCTGGACCGCGGAATGAAACTGCAGGCGGATCCCACGATTGCCTATTGCCACGACTATTCGATGAACCGCATCCTCCTGCGGCATCTCAGCATAGATTCTCCGTACAACACCTATCTTTACGCCGGGCTGCCTCCGGGACCGATTTGCGTGCCTACGCGCGCCTGTCTCGAGGCTGTCCTGCATCCCGACCGCGGGGACGGGAATCTCTATTTCTGCGCCGATGCTTCCTTCAACGGCACGCACCGCTTTGCCGCCACCTACGGGGAACATCTGCGCAATGCGGGGGCATTCCAGCGCGCGCTCAACCAGCGCGCGGCCGAGAAGAAAAAGGCAGCGATATGACATTGGGTCCGTTGGCAGCCGAAGCGCGCAAATTCGCGCTGGAAGTTCTCCGGGACGAAACCCGGGGGAACGGTCATCCCTTTATCGAACACCCGGATGCCGTGGCGCAGATCGTGGCCCGGGAAATCGGTCTCGGGGACGACTGCATGGCTGCCATCTACCTGCACGAAGCGACCCGCAAGCATCCGGACCTGGACCTTTCCGCCTTCCCGCAGGAAGTCCGCGTCCTGGCCGACGGGCTGAATATGATTTCCTCCATCCGTCCCAGGGACACGCGGCTGGAGGCGGAGAACTACAAACGCCTGATCGTGCGCTGCTCCCCGGATCCCCGGGCGACCGTCATCAAGATTGCCGACCGCCTGGAAATCATGCGCAACCTCTCGCTTTTCCCGAAACTCGCCCGGGAGCAGAAACTGCTGGAAACCCTGCTGCTCTATATCCCGCTGGCCCATCAGCTGGGGCTCTACAACATCAAGAGCGAGATGGAGGACATCTGGTTCCGCGAGTCGGACCCGCAGTCCTGGCGGGCCATCACCAATAAGCTGAAGGCTACGGAGCGGGACCGGGAACGTCTTTCCCAGGAATTCGTGCAGCCGCTGTCGCGCAAACTTTCGGAAATCGGAATCCGGTATAAATTGAAGGTCCGCACCAAGACGGCCTATTCGATATTCCGCAAGATGAAGGCCCAGGGCGTGCCGTTCGAGGGAGTGTATGACGTCTTTGCCATCCGCTTCATCATCGACTGCGAGGGCGACCGGGCCCAGGAACTGGACCTCTGCTGGAAAGTCTATTCCTATGTGACTGAGGAATATGAACCCGATACCAACCGCCTGCGCGACTGGCTGACCAACCCCAAGCCCAACGGCTACGAGTCCCTGCACATCACGGTCAGGAACAAGCAGGGGAACTATATCGAAGTCCAGATCCGTACGAAGCGGATGGATGATATCGCCGAGAACGGCCTGGCTTCCCACTGGTCCTACAAGGGCGTCAAATCGGAGCGGACGCTGGACGCCTGGCTCGCGAGCGTGCGCTATCAACTCGAACATCCGGCCTCGGAGGCGGAGCGGGACAGGCTGCCGCTGGCCCCGGTCGGAGAAATTTTCGTCTTTACCCCCAGCGGAGAGCTGAAAATCCTGCGCGAAGGGGCATCGGTGCTCGATTTTGCCTTCGCTATCCACAGCACCCTGGGCTGCCATTGCATCGGCGGCCGCATCGGCGGAAAGCAGGTGACCCTGCGCGAAAAGCTCAAGACCGGCGATGTCGTCGAAATCCTTTCGTCCAAGAACCAGAAGCCCGGAAAGGACTGGCTGGGCTGGGTCGTCACGTCCAAGGCCCGTTCCAAGATCAAGCAGGAACTGGACGCCGAGGAGCGCAAGAAGGCGACGGACGGACGCGAACTGCTGGAGCGGCGCCTGCGCAACTGGAAACTGGAATTCCCCGATACGATGCGCACTGCGCTGATGAAGCAGCGCAAGTATCCGACCCTCATCGCGATGATGGCCGCCATCGCCGACGGGGAACTGGATATCAATGATATCAAGGCGTTTATCCTTTCCGCCCAGGAAAGGCCCGAAACGGTGGAGGAGTGCCCCAGGACGGCGGCGCTGCCTTCCGCCCTGCAAAGCGGTACGGACGATATCCTCGTGCTCGGTGCCCGCGACGTCAAGGGGCTCGAATACAAGATGGCGCACTGCTGCAATCCCGTCTATGGTGACGATGTCTTCGGCTTCGTCACCCGGACCGAGGGCATCAAGATCCACCGGATGTCCTGTCCCAACGCCAAGCGCCTGCTCGAACGCTATCCCTACCGCATCCAGCGGGTCGTCTGGCAGGACAGCGCCGCGTCCGGCAATTTCCAGTGTACGCTGATGGTGAGCGCGGACAACGACAACGCCACGCTCGCGGACATCATGGAAATCATCGGCCAGTTCAAGGTATCGCTGCGTTCCTTCAACGTGAATCCCAACCGTCGCGGCGGCTCCTTCGAGATCGCCATCCGCCTGCTGGTGCCTTCGAATATGGAACTGGACAAGGTGATTTCCCGCATCTCTGCGCTGCGGCAGGTGGAAAAGGTGAAGCGCGTATGAAGTTTCACCTGGAATCCGAATACAAGCCCTCCGGCGACCAGCCCCAGGCCATCGAGCAGCTTTGCGAGGCCCTTTCCGGGGGCGTGGGCGACGTGACCCTGCTGGGCGTGACGGGTTCCGGCAAGACCTTTACGATGGCGAACGTCATCGAGCGCCTGCAGCGGCCCGCCCTGATCCTGAGCCATAACAAGACCCTCGCGGCACAGCTTTACGGCGAATTCAAGTCCTTTTTCCCGGGGAACGCCGTGGAGTACTTCGTCTCCTACTACGATTACTACCAGCCGGAGGCTTATCTGCCCAATACAGATACCTACATCGAGAAGGACCTGAGCATCAACGACCAGATTGAGAAACTGCGTCTGAGCGCTGCGGGAGCCCTGCTCAGCGGCCGGCGCGACATCATCGTCGTCTCGTCCGTGAGCTGCCTCTACGGCATAGGCAATCCGGACGATTTCCACGCGCAGACCATTCCGCTGCGGCGGGGCGAAAGGCGCAGCCTCACGGGACTGCTCTACAAACTGGTCGATGCGCTATACAACCGCACAGAAGCGGATTTCCAGCGCGGATCCTTCCGCGTGAAAGGCGATACGGTCGATGTTTACCTCGCGGGTTCCGACGATGCGCTTCGCATCGAGTTTTTCGGCGACGAGGTGGACGCGCTCTCGCTGATCGACCCGGTGACAGGCGCACGGCGCGAATCCCTCGAAGAAATCAATATCTATCCCGCCAACAACTTCGTCACCACCAAAGAACGCAGCAAGGCGGCCGTGAGCGAGATTCAGGACGACCTGGTGAAGCAGATCGACTACTTCGAATCCATCGGCAAGGGGCTCGAGGCCAAGCGCCTGAAGCAGCGCGTGGAGTACGACCTGGAAATGATCAAGGAGATGGGCTACTGTCCCGGCATCGAGAACTACAGCCGCTATTTCGATGGCCGCAAGCCCGGGCAGCGTCCTTTCTGCCTCATCGATTATTTTCCCGACGATTTCATCACCTTCATCGACGAGAGCCACGTCACGCTGCCGCAGGTGCACGCGATGTTCGGCGGCGACCATTCCCGCAAGAGCGTGCTGGTGGAATACGGTTTCCGCCTGCCCGCCGCCTCGGACAACCGGCCGCTGACCTTCGACGAGTTCGAGGCCATTACCGGCCAGAAGGTCTATGTGAGCGCCACGCCGGCGGAGTACGAACTGCAGAAATCGGAGGGCCTGGTGGTGGAGCAGCTGGTGCGTCCGACGGGGCTGCTGGACCCGCCCATCGAGGTGAGGCCCATCAAGAACCAGGTGGACGACCTGGTAGAGGAAATCCGCAAGCGCGAGGAGCGGGACGAGCGGGTGCTCGTCACCACGCTCACCAAGCGGATGGCGGAGGAACTGACCGATTATCTGGCCAAGATAGGCATACGGGTACGCTATATCCACTCGGACGTGGATACCACGGAACGCGTGGAGATCATCGAGGATTTCAAGAACGGGCTCTTTGACGTGCTGGTGGGCGTGAACCTGCTGCGCGAGGGCCTGGACATCCCTACGGTGTCCCTGGTGGCGATCCTGGACGCGGACAAGGAGGGCCTGCTGCGCTCCGCCCGTGCCCTGACGCAGACGGCGGGCCGCGCGGCGCGCAATGTCAACGGCCTGGTGCTGATGTATGCCGACAATATCACGGATTCGATGGCCCAGACCATCCGCGAGACCGACCGCCGTCGGGCCAAGCAGATCGAATACAACCAGTTGAACCATATCGTTCCCAAGCAGGTGGAGGTGCATCACAACGAGATTGCCGCGCGCCTTGCTGGCGGAACGACGGGGCGGGTCAGCGCCGCCAATTCCTACGATGCCCCGGTCTATGTGCCCAATCCCTCGGATCTGGGGCGGGGGACCGTCAGCGTGGGCCTCGGCCACGCTGCGCTCCGCGAAGCGGGCGCCGCCTATGGGGCGGACGGTCGTGTGCGGGCGGATCTGGCCGCCGTGCTGCAAGACCCGGTGATCCGGGCCATGGACCGCAGCCAGATAGAGAAACTGATTGCAGACGACAAGCGGCGGATGCACGCATCCGCCGCCGATCTGGATTTCAGCGCCGCCGCCCGTTACCGGGACGAAATGTGGGCGCTGCAGGAATATCTCAAAGTCTGGAAGGGCTAAACCCTTATTCTCCGCGCGAATAGTTCGGCGTCTCCTTGGTAATGGTGATGTCGTGCGGGTGGCTTTCCACCATACCCACCGTGGTGACGCGGGTGAACTTCGTGCGCTGCAGGGCGGGGATGTCCGCCGCGCCGCAGTAGCCCATACCGGAGCGCAGGCCGCCGATAAGTTGATAGACGGTCTCTTCGAGGGTGCCCTTGAAGGGTACGCGCCCGACGATGCCTTCGGGAACCAACTTCTTGGTTTCCACTTCCTTATCCTGGAAATAACGGTCCTTCGAGCCCGCTGCCATGGCATCGAGGGAACCCATGCCGCGGTAGGTCTTGAACTTGCGTCCGTTGTAGATGATGGTCTCTCCGGGAGCCTCCTCGGTGCCCGCGAACATCGAACCGCACATCACGCAGTCGCCGCCGGCCGCGAGGGCCTTGACGATATCGCCGGAGTAGCGCAGGCCGCCGTCCGCAATTGCGGGGACATTCGCTTCGTGCGCCACTTTTGCGCATTCGTAGATGGCGGTCAGTTGCGGTACGCCTACGCCCGCGATGATGCGCGTGGTGCAGATGGAGCCGGGGCCGATGCCGATCTTGATGCCGTCCGCGCCCGCTTCGATCAGGGCTTTCGCCGCCTCGGCGGTGGCGATGTTGCCCACCACGACATCGAGCGCCGGCCATTTCGCCTTGATTTCGCGCAGTTTGTCCAGCACGCCCTTGCTGTGGCCGTGGGCGGAGTCGAGGACCACCGCATCGACGCCTTCGGCGACCAGGGCCGCCACGCGGTCGGCCGCATCGGCGGTAATGCCGATACCCGCGGCTACGCGGAGCCTTCCCATCGCGTCCTTGCAGGCATTGGGATGCGTCTGCTCCTTGGTGATGTCCTTGTAGGTGATGAGTCCCACGATGCGTCCGTCCTTGTCCAGCACCGGCAGTTTTTCCACCTTGTGCTCCTGGAGGACCTTCTTGACGTAGGCCCGGTCGGTCTGGTTGTCGCGGATGGTGACGAGATTCTCACTCGTCATCGCGTCTTCAATCTTGACGCTCATGTCAGTCTGGAAACGCACGTCGCGGTTGGTGACGATGCCCACCAGTCGATTGTCTCCGTCTACGACGGGGATGCCGCCGATGTGGTTTTCCTTCATGATGTCCAGGGCGTCACCCACGGTCTGGTCCTTGTGGATCGTGACGGGGTCGGTGATCATCCCGTTCTCCGCACGCTTCACGCGGCGCACTTCGGCAGCCTGCTTCTCGATGGACATATTCTTGTGTATCACACCGATACCGCCCTCGCGGGCGAGGGCGATGGCCATCGGCGCCTCGGTCACGGTATCCATGGCCGCGGACACGATGGGGATGTTCAGCGCGATGTTGCGCGAGAATCGGGTGTTAAGTTTAACCTCCCTGGGAAGGACTTCCGAGTAAGCCGGAATCAAAAGGACATCGTCGAAGGTCAGGCCTTCGGATGCGACTCTATCTTTGATGAATGACATGAGCGCAAAGATAGCGAAAAAATCCTTTATTTGAGCAGTTCTTCACTGCGGGCGATGAACTCCGCGAGCGCTTTTCCCTTCAGCATTCCGTTCTGGAGCAGGGCGAGGTCGGTGACCTGACGCAGCAGCGTGGCATTTCCCTCCCGGTCTTCCCAGATTTTCTTCATCACGGGGTTCTCCATATTGACGATAATGTTGAAGGATTCGGGCAACTGACCGTAGAAGTTCATGCCGCCGCCCAGGGCGCTCATATCGCGGTAACGGCGCATCCACTCGCTGCGGGTAATCAGCACGGCGGCCTTGTCCTCGCCCAGGTTGCGCGCTTCCACCAGGTATTCGTTCCCTTCCGGCAGCGCTCCCTTCATCAGTTCGTCGAGGGCTTTCTTGTCGTCTTCGGAGAGTTCGGGCTTCACTTCCTCTTCCTTGGGGATGAGGTTGGCCGGTGCGTCCGAATCGACGCGGGCGAAACGGGAGTCCTTCAGTTTCGATTCCAGCAGTCCCACGAAGTGGGCATCCAGCTCGCAGTCCATCAGCAGGACGTCGTAACCGAGGTTCTTGGCTGCTTCGATGCCGCTCCACTGGGCCTCCTTGTCGGTAGCGTAGAGATAGACGACTTTCTTGTCCTTGTCCGTCTGGCTGCCTTCGATGGCCTTGCGGTAGTCTTCATAGGAGAAGAACTTGCCCTCGGTATTCTTGAAAAGGGCGAAGTTCAGCGCGCGTTCGCAGAATTTCTCGTCGGAGAGCATTCCGTACTCGATGAAGAGTTTGAGATTGTCCCATTTCTGCTCCAACTGTTCGCGCTGCTCCTTGAAAATCTCCTCGAGCCGGTCCGCTACCTTCTTGGTGATGTAGGTGCTGATTTTCTTGACGTTGGCGTCGCTCTGGAGGTAGGAACGGCTGACGTTCAGCGGGATGTCAGGAGAGTCGATGACGCCGTGCAGCAGGGTCAGGAATTCGGGTACGATGTTGTCCACGTGGTCCGTGACGAACATCTGGTTGCAGTAGAGCTGGATCTTGTTCTTGTCAATGGCCATCCGCTCCTTGATCTTCGGGAAGTAGAGGATGCCGGTGAGATTGAAGGGATAATCGACGTTGAGGTGGATCCAGAACATCGGCTCCTCTTCCATCGGATAGAGTTCGCGGTAGAACTTCTGGTAGTCCTCGTCCTTGAGTTCGGACGGGGCCTTGGTCCAGATGGGCTCGATGTGGTTGATGACCTCATCTTCCTCCGTCTCCACGCTCTTCCCGTCCTTCCATTCGGTCTTTTTGCCGAAGACGACGGGGATGGGCATGAACTTGCAGTACTTGTCGAGCAGGCTGCGGATGCGGCCCTTCCCGGCGTATTCCTTGTCCTCTTCGTCGATGTGCAGGGTGATGGTGGTACCGCGCTCCCTGCGTTCACCTGCCTTCATATCGTACTCAGGGCTGCCGTCGCAGGTCCACTGAACGGCTTTTGCCCCTTCTTTCCAACTGAGGGTGTCGATGGTCACCTTGTCGGCGACCATAAAGGCGGAATAGAAGCCCAGGCCGAAGTGGCCGATGATGCTGCCCAGCTGGTCCTTGTACTTCTCGAGGAATTCTCCCGCGGAGGAGAAGGCGATCTGGTTGATGTATTTATCGACTTCCTCTTCCGTCATCCCGATACCGTTGTCGATGATGCGCAGCAGGCGTTTCTTTTCGTCGAGTTCGACGCTGACCTTGAGCGTGCCGAGTTCGCCCTTGAAATCGCCACTGGAGGCCAGTGCCTGCATCTTGCGGCTTGCGTCAACGGCATTGGCCACGAGTTCACGCAGGAAGATTTCGTGGTCGGAATAAAGGAATTGCTTGATAACCGGGAAAATGTTCTCGGTGGTTACGCCGATTTTCCCTTTCAGTGTTTTATCTGCCATAGTATTTGGTTTTATCGTTTTTTTCTGACGGGGGGATAGACCAAATACTGTTCCAATGACAAATTGTCAGAAACATCCGCATAATTAGGCTCACTTTTGCCAAAAGAAAATCCCGCAATTTCTTGCGGGATAACTTATTCTAATACTCTTCCTCGTTAAAGAAGAAATCGTCTTTGGTCGGGTAATCGGGCCAGATGTCTTCGATGGTTTCGTAAATCTCGCCTTCCTCATCGAGTTCCTGCAGGTTCTCGACGACTTCTTCGGGAGCACCGGAGCGGATGGCGTAATCTATGAGTTCTTCTTTGGAGGCAGGCCACGGAGCATCGTCCAGGCTGCTGGCTAGTTCAAGTGTCCAATACATAGTCAATTCAATTTAGGCCGCAAAGATAGTAAAAAAACTATACCCGTCAACGGGTTAGACGGCAAAGTTGCCAATCGGCCCTGATTTTGTCGATAATGGCGCAACTCACCTTGAAAAGCGCGGAGCCTTCGGAGTACACCGCAGGGGCCGCAAAGGCCACTCTCCCTTGCCGTTTGAGTTTGCGCGCCGCCGCTTTTTTGTTCTCGGACGCCGGGTCATACACTGCAATCGAATGACCGCCGAACATCCCGACGAGTTTCATACAGGGCACGTCCGTTTCCCCGTCCCCGAAATAAATCATGTTCGGGAAGGGAATGCGCTTGTCCTCATCGGCAATGGATTCATTCACCAGTTTGCTGTCGCGCATCGAGAAGATGCCCTTTGAAATCTTGAAGAGGAACTGCGTCTTGGCGGTATAATCCACGGCGATGCCGGGCCATTGCGCCTCTCCGTTCTCGTCGTAGAGGAACGAACCGGCGAAAATGTGCTTGAATTCAGCGGCGATGGGGCTGCCTTCGACAAATTCACGCAGGCCGGAGGAATTGATATAGTGCTCGACCTCCACCCCGCGGGATGCGCCGTAGGCATTGATCAGCGAAAACCACTCGCGTACGCCTTCGAAAAGCGTGATATGCTCGCCGAAGCGATGGAAATCCTCCCTGCGCAACTTCACCCCGTGCCGCTTCGCCTCATCGAACATCAATTTCATATAGGCAAGGATATTCGATGCATCCTGCCCCTGCGCAATGCGGTCGCTCATCCGCCAGAACTCCTCCGGTGTCGATCCGATGGCCTGGATAAAGCCAAATTCCTGCATATTACCGGGCGACAAAGTCCCGTCAAAGTCATAGATAAAAGCGACAATCGGCTTCTTTTGCATAAAATTCACCCCTCTATTTTAGAATTCGCCCCAAATATCGTGATTTTCGCCACATTCGCAAAAAAAGGAAAAAGAAATGCGTTACTTTTGCGGCGCTATGAACCATTATCCTCATTATCTGGAAAGACTCCAGAACGCCACGCGCAAGTTCTGGAACAAATCCGCGCTGAACAGTATCGGCGGAGAGTCTTTCACCTATTGCCAGATGGCAACCCAAATCGAGAAACTTCACCTTGCCTTTGAAAACATGGGCATTCAGAAGGGAGAGAAGATTGCCCTGTGGGCGCGCAACGGCGCGCGCTGGGGCATGTCCTATCTCGCTGTCAATACCTATGAGACCGTCATCGTCCCGCTGCTCGCGGATTTCACTGCCGAAGGCGCCTCTTTCCTCGTGAACCACTCCGAGAGCATCGGACTCTTCACCAACGAAGACAAGTTCGCGCAGATGGACATCGCGCAGATGCCGGCCCTCAAGTTCGTCGTGGATATCGACAGTTGGAAACTCCTCTACTCCGCTGACGAAAAAGTCGCTGCGGCCTACAACGCGATGGAGGAACTCTTTGCGAAGAAATGGCCGGCCGGCTACGGCCCCGCCGACGTAGTCTTCCCTACGGACAACTGGGACAATCTCTCCACCATCAACTATACCTCCGGCTCCAGCGGCGATCCGAAGGGCGTGATGCTGACCTACCGCAATTTCAGCGCAAATGTCGATTTCAGCCAGCGCCACGTTCCCGCCGGCGAGCGCATGGTCTCCATGCTGCCGATGGCCCATATGTACGGCTTGGTGATCGAGTTTATCTATCCCCTCTGCAACGGTACCGCCATCTACTGGCTGGGCAAGGCTCCTACTCCGGCGACGCTGCTCAAGGCCTTCGCTGAAGTGAAGCCCTATCTGCTCATCACCGTCCCGCTGGTGATGGAAAAGATTTACAAGTCCAAGATCAAGCCCACGCTGGATAAGCCGCTTGTCAAGGTCCTGACCAAGATCCCCGGCATCAACAACATTATTTATAGGAAAGTCAAGGAAGGGCTCGTACAGGCCTTCGGAGGCGAGGTGCTGGAATTCATCATGGGCGGCGCTGCGCTGAACCCTGAAGTGGAAAAACTCTTCAAGCGCATCAAGTTCCCTTATCTCGTGGGCTACGGTATGACCGAGGCCTGCCCGTTGCTCGCCTACGAGCACTGGACCAAGTATGTTCCGGGCTCCTGCGGCAAGGCCGTGGACTGCGCTACCGTACGCATCGATTCCGAAGACCCGCTGCACATCGCCGGTGAAATCCAGGCGAAGGGCGAGAACATCACCATCGGCTACTTCAAGAATCCCGAGGCTTCCGCCAATGCCTTTACCGAAGACGGCTTCCTGCGCACCGGTGACCTGGGCATCATGGACAAGGACGGCAACATCTTCATCAAGGGCCGCTCCAAGTGCATGATCCTCACCGCCAACGGGCAGAATGTCTATCCCGAGGAAGTCGAGGCCGTGGTCAACAACCAGCCCTTCGTCGCGGAATCCGTCGTCGTGGACCGCAGCGGCAAGATCGTGGCCCTGGTCTATCTGGACAAGGATGCCATCAAGAACGCCGGCCTGGACGATGAGGCGGTTTCCGACATCCCGGAGAAGATCCGTGTCGGCGCCAACCGCCGTCTGCCTTCCTACAGCCAGCTTACCAAAGTGGAAGTCATGCTCGCCCCCTTCGAGAAAACCCCGAAGATGAGCATCAAGCGCTTCCTTTACAAGTAATTTACTGCAGCGGGAACTTCTCTTGAAGTTTTTGCCTTAACTCCGCGGCATTGGTAAAGAGCACGCCTTCTATCCCGAAAGCCGTGCCGCCGTCCAGATTGGCCTGACGGTCGTCGATGAAGACGCAGTCCGAAGGATTGAGCTGATAACGGTCCAGCAGTATCCGGTAAATCTTTGGGGAGGGCTTGGCACAGTGCTCCTCCCCGGAGACGACGATACCGTCCATCAATTTGAAGATGGGATACACGTCCCGGACCTGGCAGAAAGTCTCCGCAGACCAGTTGGTGAGGCCGTACAGGGGATGGCCCTTTGCCTTGTATTCCAGAAGCAAATCATACATCCCCTCGATCTGCTCGCCCATCATATCGATCCAGCGGGTAAAATACATCTCGATTTCCCGGGCATACTCCGGGTGCAGGGCCGATAATTCCGCCACCCCTTCCCGGAAGGGTTTCCCGGCATCCATCTGCGCATTCCACTCGGAGGTGCAGATGTTCTTCAGAAACCACGTGGCTTTCTCCCTGCTGCCGAAATAAGCATCGTACAGATGGTGGGGATCCCAGTCGACGAGGACGGCCCCGAAATCGAAGATGAGGTTTTTCATAACGCCAACACGCAGCCGCCGCCCGGTGCAAGGTGGACGGTGAGGCTGTCTCCTTCCAGACAAACTGTCTCTTTCTTATAATCCTGCCCGTTGCGGTGGGCATTGACGCCGTCGCGCCAGAGGGTGGCGCTGCCGCCGGAAACCCCTTTGGGCAGCCGCAGGGTAATGTCCCGTGCCGTCCAGTCCGTCATCGCCGCAAGATACCAGCGATCCCCGCTGCGGCGGGCCATGACGATATATTCGCCGATGCGGCCGTCCAGGGCGATGGTCTCGTCCCAAACGGTCGGAATCGAAGCGATGAAGGAGGTGCACTCCTGCTCCTGCATATAGTGCGTAGGGGTATCGCAAAGCATCGTGAAGGGAGCATCGAACACTACATACTCCGCCAACTGGCGGCAGCGGGTGCCCTGGCTCATCGGCGCCGATTTGATGGGAGCATAGCAGCCCTTGGCGGCATTGCGCATCGCCCCCTGCGTATAATCCGCAGGTCCCGCGACCAGGCGCACGAAAGGAATCGTGACATCGTAGGTCACCATATCATAATCCTTGGGCGCCCACTTCACATTCTCCAGTCCGGCCACGCCCTCGTGGTTCAGGACATTGGGCCAGGCACGCGTCAGTCCGGAAGGCTTGAAGGCCCCGTGGAAATCCACCAGTTGATGATACTTGGCGGCCGTCTGCGCGGCACGGTAATAAAAGTCCACCATCATCTGGTCGTCGCGGTCCATAAAATCGATCTTCCAGCCGGCGATGCCCATCTTCGCATAATGGGCGCAAATGGCGTCCATATCCTTATTGAAGGCCCAATAGCCTGCCCAAAGGACCAGCCGTACGCCTTTCTCCATCGCATAGGCGCTGAGCATCGGCAGGTCGATTTCCGGAATCACGTCAAAGAGGTCCGCATTGCCCTTCACCGCCCAGCCTTCGTCCAGGATCACGTATTCGATGCCGTTGGCCGCGGCAAAGTCGATATAATACTTGTAGGTGTCATTGTTGATGCCCGATACGAAGTCCACGCCGGAAATGTTCCAGTCGTTCCACCAGTCCCAGGCTACTTTCCCTGGCTTGACCCAGGAGAAATCTCCCTGGGAAGGGGAGGAGAGGCGCCAGACCAGGTCGTTGTCGGCCAGTTGCCTGTCTTCCCGGGCAAGCACCACGATGCGCCAGGGGAGCGCTTCGCCCTGAGTGCCCCGGTAAATGAAGTCTTCGCGCGAGGTGACGAGGCCCTGGAGCCGGTTGTGCCCGCCCTGTTCCACCGTTTTGGGATAGGGGGCGAAAACGCCTTTCAACCCGCTCCCGTCCTCCTGACCGCTCAGGTACATTCCGGGATAATTGAAGAGGTCGGTTTCTGTGATGCAGAGTTTGACTCCGCCCTTTCCGCAGACGGTGATGGGCAGGAAGGCCAGTTTTCCCTGCTGCCATCCAGACAGGTGGCTGCGGGTATAAAGATTCTCGAAGGAACTGAAAAACTCGTCATTGCGTCTGCCGGTCGGCTTAACATAGGGAATCCAGGCGACGGGATCTTCCGGAAAACGGAAGGAAGCCTTCTCATTCCGGACCGTAACGCCCTTTTTCGTGATGAAACGATAGGCGGCACCGTCGTCATAGGCCCGCACCACCAGGTCGAAATCCCTGGCCTGCAGCGTCAGTTCGTTATAGCGGTCCACCACGCTGATGCGCTTGAAATTCTGTGCAGGAAGCGTCTGGGAAACGCTTTTCCGTACCGCTTTGCGGAAGCTGCTTCCGCTGCCGTAGACACTGCCGTCGCTCAGGCAGAGCGCCAGTTCCGACGGCTCTATCACTTGCTCGCCATCCAGTGTGAGGCTCCAAAGCAACTTCTCTCCGCTCTGGATACTTACGCGGAGGGTGCCGTCAGGGGAAATCACTTGATAATCTTTTGCCTGAAGCGTCAACGCGGCAAACAGGGCCGCGAAAAACAGGATTTTTCCTTTCAAGGTTCTCATAGTCAGTCTTGTTTTCGCAGAAGACAAAGTTCGACAAATGCAATGATAAAAACAAATCAAAATAATTTCCTTATTTTTGAAGAAACAACTTGTCAAAACGAACCTTGGAGTCCAACTCCGTGTCCCTGTTTGAATTGGGGAAAGAATAATTTTTAGCGGAGGACGAAGCGGCGGGAAAGAATATTCGCCTACAGCGCAGCGATAGCCTCCGCCGACAGCCCGGTAGCCTTAGCGATTTGCTCTGGATTTATCCCAAGGGCCTTCAATTCTTTCGCAACTTCGGCCTTTCCTTCGGCCTTCCCCTTGGCCATCCCCTCCTTAATGCCATCTTCTCGGGCGAACCATTTTTCGGATTTGATGTCAAACGCGTTGCGCATATTCTTGAAGTATTCGTTTTTCTCTTTTTTGTCCATTCCCTCAGCCCGGGCCGCTTCCAGCAGACGCTTCAGGATATCTCCTCCCTCGCTCAACCGTATCTGTAACTCCTCGCTCAGGCTTCCGGCATTTTTCAGGATGTAGAGCCACCAGTCTTGCGCACTCTCCAGTTCCTTTTCCGTTTTCAGGAATCGCCCCAACTCAACGTAGCGGAAATGTAGCGCTTCGGTCATCCTTTCTCCATTGCTGTCCTCTCGGATGGAATAGGAAGAAATGACTTTGGCTCCGTCCCAGTCCTCATCGTGTACAAGCGCAAATTTAGTAAAACTTAGGACATAAACATCATCGAGGAAATAATTATTCGACCCCCCTGAATGAACTTGCTCATCGATGGGCCAGGTGGAATAGTAGAGCATCCGGTCCAGGTAGTCTGGCCTGGCGTTGTACTGTGCTTCCACGACTATGGTCCGGCCATCCGTCGTAGTACAATTGACATCGAAGACACTGTTCACCAAATCTTCGTCCCTTCCGATATGCTCCTGAGGCCCGAGTTCGACGGACACGATGTTCAGTTCGGGGAGGAACTCCTGCAAGAGAGCCAACAGCAGGTCCTTTCTTTTCTGGGACCCGAAGAAGAGTTTGAAATTGCGGTCGATCATCAAGTCGACATAGGGCCCAAGCCTGGCCTCCCTGGGTTCTTCAATCTTTGCGCTGGGCACCCTAGTCACGAAATTTTTCATGGTCTTTACGGTTTAATGGTTTCGGTTTTTTCGCGAAACTAAAGACCGTAAATGACAGGTCAAAGCCTCAGGGCTGTTTGGAATGCAGGTTTTAACAGAACATATACATTTTATATGTTTCTTACACTTCTGAGGACGAAGCGGCGGGAACGGCGGGGGGGGCGCCGGCATTGCCGCGAACGTCGTGGTTCCCTGCTACGGTAATGAAGGGCAGTTCCGGGGCGATGCTGCCCTTCAGCGGGTCGGCATCGTCATAATGCGTGTCTCCGAGGATGACCACGGAGTACATGTCCCGGCCTTATTGCCAAAGGGTATGATAAAATTCGCCGCGGGGGCAATCCGTCCGTTCGTAGGTATGCGCGCCGAAATAGTCGCGCTGCGCCTGTAGGAGATTGGTTCCCAGCCGCTTGCAGCGATATCCGTCGTAGTAGGCAAGGGCCGATGCCAAAGCCGGGACGGGAATGCCGCAGCGGGCAGCCTCGCAAACGACGAGGCGGAGACTCTGCTGCGCCGATGCGAGTTTTCCCGCAAAATACGGGTCCAGCATCAGGTTTTCGAGGGCAGGATTGCGGTCGAAGGCCTCTTTGATCTTATCGAGGAACACGCTGCGGATAATGCAGCCACCGCGCCACAAGCCGGCTATGCGGCCATAATCCAGGGGCCAGTGGTGCTCCGTAGCCGCTGCTCGCATCAGGGCGAAGCCCTGGGCGTAGGAGATAATCTTCGCGCAGAGCAGCGCCTCCCTCAGTTGCCCGACGAGATCGGGCATATCGCCGTCCGGTCCGGGCAGGACGGCGGAAGCGGCCACCCGCTCTTCCTTGACGGCGGACAGACATCGCGCAAACACGGCCTCTCCGATGAGCGGCAGCGCCACGCCGGCGTCCAGCGCACTGACGACCGTCCACTTGCCGGTCCCTTTCTGTCCTGCAGTATCCAGGATGCAGTCGAGGGTATATGTCCCATCCGCCTCCTTTTTTGCAAGGATGTCGGCGGTGATGGAAATCAGGTAACTGTCGAGGTCTGAACCGCACCAGTCTGCGAATACCGCCTGCATCTGTGCGTTGTCCATACCGATGCCGTCGCGCATCATCTGGTAGCATTCACAGATGAGCTGGATATCGCCATATTCGATGCCGTTGTGCACCATCTTGACAAAGTGGCCGGAACCGTCGGGTCCGATCCAGTCGCAGCAAGGCGTTCCGTCAGGCGCTTTCGCCGAGATGCACTGGAAGATGGGCTTCACCGCCGGCCACGCAGCGGCAGAACCGCCGGGCATCATCGACGGACCCTTCAGGGCTCCCTCCTCGCCGCCGGAAACGCCGGTTCCGACATACAGAAGGCCCTTCTCTTCCAGCAGGGCAGTCCGGCGCGCCGTGTCGGGGAAGTGGGAATTTCCCCCGTCTATGATAATGTCCCCCTTTTCCAGAAGCGGCAGCAGCGCCCCGATCACCTGATCGACGGCGTTTCCCGCAGTAACCATCAGGAATACTTTGCGCGGGGCTTTCAGCGACGCTACGAGTTCCTCATAGTTGCCCGCGGCATAAAACTGCTTCCCCTCGCCGCGCTCCGCCATGAAGCGCTCCGTGATTTCGGGGATATAATTGTAC
>JAEEJZ010000009.1 GCA_016282145.1 Bacteroidales bacterium
ACCACGGCGCGGGCGACATAGCGCATCCTCGAGCCGGAATTGATGAGACAGCTGTTCTCGCGCGCCTCCACGAAAGGACGGTGGTCGTGGGCGCAGATGAGTACGTCCACCCCTTCAAGGCTGTTGAGCAGATCCAGTCCCTGGCTCTCCAGCTGGCGGCCGCTTCCGTCTCCGGTGCCGGAATGCACGGCGACGACCGTCACGTCAGGCCGAAGTTTCCGCTCCAGAAGATCCACTTCTTCCTGCACATAGGGCAGCAATGAGCGGAAATCCATGCCTTCCCAGACGGAGGGAGCCAGCCAGGCCTGGATATTGGCATTCGTACAGCCCAGCACCAGCACCCTGAGTCCCGCCTTGCGTAGCAGGGCATATTCCTGGAAATAAGGCTTCCCGTCTTCCTTGAGCGCGTTGGCGGCAAGGAAAGGGATGCCCGACTTCTTGAACTGCGCGGCAACACGGTCGTACACCGCATGCCCGGGTTCAATATCGTGGTTACCCACAACCACCGCATCATATCCCATAGCGGCAAAGACGCGCGGACAGAGATGCGGGGTAAGCGTATCGACATAGTTGAAATAATAGACGCAATTGTCTCCCTGCAGGAAGTCCCCGGCATCGATCAGCAGTACGTTTTCCGGCCCTTCCGCCTTCCGCACCGAATCAATCAGCGTGGAAGCGCTGATCATCGACGGATGCACACGGCTGCCCACATAGGAGGAATCGAATACAGCCCCGTGAATATCGTTGGTGGAAAGGATAACCAGCCGGTGCGAGCCGCCCGAACAGGCCGCCAGCGCGCAGAGGAGCGGAATCAGGATAAACTTGACTTTCATTTGCGAAGAAGTTTGTCGAGGTTGAAACGGAGGCCCAGCATCTGCTGCCAACCGCGAAAAGCGGAGTAGAACTGCGTCGGGTTCCCGAAGTGCAGGACAATCGCTACCTTCAGGTCCAGCCAGGGGAAGATATGCGGCTCATAGAAGGCCTCGAGGCGGTCGTAGAATGAGAATCCCTTGATGTGCGTGTGGTAGAAAATCTCTCCGAAATACAGGTCCCTGGCATAGGGGGTGCCGTAATCGGACACGCCGAAGAAGGGCATCAGGTCCTGTCCGAGATAGAAACTGTTGTGAATCCCGGCATCCCACTTGCGCGCCGTCTGGTCCGTCTGGAAACCAAAGGGGAAAGTGCGGCTGTCACGGACCGCCCGGTCCCACTGATAGGTGGCGATGGCACCGAGCGTCACGTCCAGCTGCTGGAGCGGCAAGCCCTCGGGCGACCATTTGGCATAAAGGTGCAACATATGGTTGTCCACCACATTGTTCGCCGTTTCAGAGCAGGCGAAATGGTAGAAACTGGCGGCCCAGCAGGCGGAAAGCCCATAAGGGAACTTATACTCCCCCGCCGTCAGTATGCGGAAACGTTCGCGGCTCTGCCCCATCTTGAGTCCCAGCCAGTCCAGCCCCAGTTCCGCATACAGTTTCGGGGTACGATATTTCAGGAACAGGCCCTCGAGGGAATTGTCCTCAAAAACGTTACGGGGCGAGAAAAAAGCGCCGATGTATTCCCCTTCCATAAAGCGGCGCGGGAACCATCCGGCAATCCCGGAGAACTGTCCGTTCCCCAACTGCGCATCGATGCGGTAATACAGGTTCATCGAGTTCACCAGTTTCATAATGTCGAAACCGGGCTTACCGAAATCGTGGTAAACCTGCAGGGAGCCGAACAGGGTATGGCGAATCTTCTCATTCTGGTCGATCCGCAGTCCCAGACCGGGAATCAGACGGATGGCGTGCAAGGTCGAGGATTCCTCATAATAGCCATTGCTGTAGTCGAATTCCGCATTATCCAGGGCGTATTCGAAGTCCACGTCATAGATAAATTTCAGGCGCGGACGGGACAGGCTGTCCGCCTGCGAGGCCGCTGCGGGAAGCGCATAAAGGACCGGCGCCAACAGTATAAGGAGAAGCGCTACTTTTTTCATATCCTGCAAATTTAATTATTTTTGCGATATGAAATTCAGCACTGCGATAGAAATCCGGCCATCCGCCCTGCAAATCAGCGACAAAGACCGCATCCTGATGCTCGGGAGCTGCTTCGCCGATGAAATGGCCGCAAGGATGAAAGCCTCCGGCCTGAATGTCTGCGCCAATCCCTTCGGGACCCTCTACAATCCCGCGTCGATCGCAGCTGCACTGAAAAGGCTCGAAAGCCGGACGCCCTTCTCGGAGGCAGACTGCGTAGAAATGGGCGCAGGAGCGGGGAAAATCTGCTCCTTCAGCCACCATACATCCTTCGCACGCACTTCGCAGTCCGAGTTTCTGGAACACGCGAACGCCGAACTGAGCGCCGCCGCCGATGCCTGGGCTTCCAGCCCGATCCTGATCCTCACGCTCGGCACGGCCCTGGTCTGGCGCTTGCGCGAGAACGGGCGGGCCGTCGCCAACTGCCTCAAGCGCCCTGCCGCGGAATTCACGCACGATATACTGACCGTCGCCCAGACGGCGGAGTACCTGCGGCAGATCCTCGCCCTTGCGGGCCGGAGAAAGGTCATTTTCACCATCAGCCCCGTACGGCATCCGGGCGAAGGCATGCACCGCAACAGCCTTTCCAAGGCGACCCTGCTGCTCGGCCTCGATGAAGCCCTGCGCGGGACGGACGGAGCCGCTTACTTCCCCGCCTACGAAATCGTCCTGGACGAACTGCGCGACTACCGCTTTTTCGCCGATGACCTCTGCCATCCTTCCAAGATGGCCGCAGACTACGTCTGGGAACGCTTCTGCGACGCCTTCCTCAGCGCGGAGGACAAAGAAAAGGCGCGCCTCACAGCGAAGCGCGCCTCCCATAAAGCCTTGTAACTTTATTCTGTCTTGATGCTTCCGACACCGTTCAGGGAAGAACGGATATTCTTGCAGTCCAGTTTCTTGACGTCGATGACGCCGGCACCGTTGATCTTCAGATAGGCGCTGTCGCTGCGGCCCTCGAAGGTCGCGCCGCCAATTCCGTTCACGACGGACTCGAGCAGGCCGGAACAATTCAGGCCGTAGACATCCAGTCCGCCGGCCCCGGAGAGCGCCGTCTTCATCGATTCGCACTTCGCACCGTTGACCTTCAGACTGCCGGCTCCGCCCAGTTTGAGCGTCACCTCATTGGCTTCCAGATCAGCAATCTCCGCCTCGGCTGCGCCGGAAAGCGTAAGGGAGAAATCCCCTTCGCTGCGCAGACGGCCCAGGGTCTGGAAATTCACCGCACCGGGAAGTTCAATCCGGGAAATCCTGCGGGAACCCACCCGCACGCGGATACGGCGAATGTTCTGCAGCGAAGCACCCTTCTTCATCCCGAGGGTCAGCACGCCGTCCTGCTCGGTAATCTCCACCGATTCCAGCAACTTCTCCGTCGCACCGCTGATTTCCAGATAAGGGGCGACGCCGCATTCATAGTCAATCTTTGCGGAAAGCGACACCACCAGGGCGTCGAAGTCCTTGATTTCCACCTTCTTCAGCTCGTTCTCGTTCACTGCGAAAAGGGGAAGGCTGAACGCCAGGGCGGCGACAAAAGTAAATAACCTATTCATCTGCGGGTTTCATTGTCGTGTAAACGTTCGTCACATCCTCATCGTCCTCCAGGAGACCGGTGAGCTTGTCCAAGGTAGCCCTCTGCTCAGGGGTCACCTCCTTGAGGTCCACGTTGGGAATCTGCTCGAAACCGCCGGAGACGAGTTCAAAGCCGTTCTCTTCGATGTACTTCTGGATCTGGCCATAGGCGGAGTACTCTCCATAGATCACGATGACCTTGTACTCGTTGCCCTCCTTGTCCTCTTCCGTCTGCTCGAAGAGTTCCTCCACACCGTAGTCGATCATTTCGAGTTCCAGTTCCTCGAGGTCCATGCCCTCCTTCTCCTTGATGGTGAAGGTGCACTTGCGGTCGAACATGAAGCCCACGGAACCGGTCGTTCCCAGCGAACCGCCGCACTTATTAAAGTAGGAACGGACGTTCGCCACGGTACGGGTATTATTGTCCGTCGCCGCCTCCACGAGGTAAGCGATACCGAAGGGACCGAAGCCTTCGTAGATGATTTCCTTGAAATCGCCCTGCTTGCTCTCGGTAGCCTTCTTGATGGCGCGCTCGATATTCTCCTTGGGCATCTGCTCGCTGCGGGCCTCGGCCATCAGCGCACGCAGACGCGGGTTGCCCGTCACGTCAGGACCGCCCTGCTTGACAGCGATGGTGATTTCCTTGCCCAGTTTGGTGAAGGTCCGGGCCATGTGGCCCCAACGCTTCATCTTCCTTTCCTTGCGGAACTCGAATGCTCTTCCCATAAATTATTCCTCCGTGGATGTGATGTACTTGTCGATATCGTAGGCCTCGATGGACATCGGGTAAACGTCCTTGATGGTCTCGAAGCATTTCAGCGCCTCGGCGCCCTTGCCCATTTCGCGCAGCGCGAGTCCTTCCTTCAGCAGGTAGGTGGCGGCAAAGTCGTTGTCGGCAGCGGCGGCAGCCTTCTTGAAAGCGGCGGCGGCAGCACTGTAGTCCTCCAGACCGACATAGGCATCGCCCAGGCAGCCCAGGGCCCTTGCGGCCATGATGGGCTCCTTCCCGTCATACTTCTTCAGGTAAGAGACGGCATCGTCCCAGCGCTCGAGGCGGAGGGCGCAGATTCCCGCGTAGAGATACACGGCGCTGCCCGCCTTGGTACCGTACTCGTCAATCACGCCGGCGAAACCGAGGGTGTTGTCGTCACCGTCCAGGGCCACTTCCCAATTCTCCTGCTGGAAATTCTGCTCGCAGGGATAGCACTGCTCCATCGCCTCTTTCATTCTGGGCTGCCAGACGAGCTTGTAGTAGCCGAGGATGCCCAGGCCGAGCACCACGATGACCGTGAATACCGTCCAGAGGGTCTTTTTGTTGTCGTTGTAGAATTGCTGTGCGGAAGAAACGGTCGCTTCGATGTTCTCCTGACGGATTTCTTCCTGGGTTTTCTTGATCGTTGCCATTATTTTGTCGTTTTAGTTTCCAATAGCCTGCAAATTTAGGCATTTTTTGTATATTTGCAAAGTATGCCGACGCTGCAAAAAATAGTCATCCGGGACTTCCGGAACATCGTCCTCCAGGAACTCGCCTTCTCGCCGAATGTCAACTGCATCTGCGGCGGGAACGGAGAAGGCAAGACGAACCTGCTCGATGCCATCTGGTACCTTTCGATGACCAAAAGCGCCTTTGCCGGCGGCGAACGCTTCAACTTCCGGCACGGCTGCGAAAGTTTCGAGATCGGCGGCTGGTATGCGATGGACGGCGGCATCGAAACGCGCTTCAGCGTCAAAAGCAACATCAGCGGAGAAAAGATCTTCAAACGCGATGACAAGGCCTACGATCGCATTTCCCGCCACATCGGCGTACTGCCGGTCGTCATGGTCTCCCCTGCCGATATCGCGCTGGTCAGCGAATCGGGCGACGAGCGGCGGCGCTTCGTCAATGCCGTCCTTTCGCAGATGGACCCCGCCTATCTCGACGGTCTGCAGCAATACAACCGCCTGCTGCTCCAGCGCAACAAACTCCTGAAAGCCGATGTCCGCGATGCCGGGCTGCTGCAGGTCTTCGACGAGAAGATGGCCGCGCTCGCGCAACCGCTGTTCGAGCGCCGGGAGCGTTTTGCCGAAGGGCTCGTCCCCATCGTCAGCGAATACTACGGACGCATCTCCGGCGGAAAGGAGCAGGTGGGCATCGAATACCGTTCGGACCTCCGGAAAGGGCCGCTGACCGAACTGATGCAGGCCAACCGCGAGCGGGACTATGTCTTCAAATATACGACCTGCGGCATTCAGCGGGACGATTTCCTCTTTACGATGGACGGCTGGCCCATCCGCCGCTGCGGTTCGCAGGGACAGCAGAAATCCTTCCTCGTCGCCCTCAAGTTCGCCCAGTACGAACTGATGCGTAGCGAGCGTGGCAGCGCTCCGGCCCTGCTGCTCGACGACCTTTTCGACAAACTCGACACCGGTCGCGTGGCCAACCTGCTTTCACTGGTTTCCGGCAGCCGGTTCGGCCAGATTTTCATTACCGATACCCACCGTGCGCGGCTCAGCCCCATCATCGACTCCCTGACGGAAGACCGCGCCTATTTCGAAACGGCAGCCGGAGTCTTTACCCGTCAGGATGGCTGAGTATCGCATACAACGCAAAGAGGCCCTGAGCATCGCCCAGGCGGTCAAACTCTGGATGAAGAGCGAATATCTGGGGGCCACTTTCAATACGCGGCGCATCTTCAATGCCTGGGATGCAGCGTCCGGCGCGTCCGGCTACACGCTGAAACGCTACTTCCGGGACGGAACCCTGCACATCACCCTCAGTTCCTCCGTGGTACGCAACCAGCTTTCTTTCCAGAAGGATGCATTGATCGAAAAAATCAACCGGATCCTGGAGCAGGACGAACTCTTTGACAAAGAGAACGAGAACGTCTCCCTGGTCCGGGAACTCAAATTGAAATAACGGCTTATGAAATTTGTCATTGACAAGGACATCCCCTTCATCAAAGGCGTCTTCGAGCCCTGGGCCGAGGTAGTCTATATGGAGGGCAGCGCCATCTCCCGTGTGGACCTGCTGGATGTCGATGCCCTGATTATCCGCACCCGGACCCGCTGCAACGCGACGCTGCTCGCCGGCACCGGGGTGAAGATCATCTCCACAGCCACCATCGGTCTCGACCATATCGACCTCGAATACTGCGCTTCCAAAGGCATCTACGTCCGCAATGCGGCCGGATGCAACGCCGGCGGCGTAATGAACTATGTTTTCTCCACCCTCTACGGCGCCGCCGCGCGGAAAAGCATTCCGCTCACCGGAGCGACCTTCGGCATCATCGGCGTCGGCAATGTGGGACAGCGGGTAGAGCGGATGGCTCGGCTGCTTGGCTTCAAGGTGATGCTCTGCGACCCGCCCCGCGCGGAAACCGAAAACCCGGCCCTCTTCTCTTCGCTCGACGACACGCTCGCCGCTTCGGACATCATTTCCATGCACGTCCCCCTGAACCAGGATACGCGCGGCATGGCCAACGCGGAATTCTTCGCCAAGATGCGGCCGGGCGCCTTCTTCATCAATGCTGCGCGCGGAGAAGTCGTAGTGGATGAAGACCTGATAGCCGCCAGCGGAAGGCTGGGGCCCATCATCATCGACACCTGGAACGGGGAACCGAACGTCAACCGGGCCCTCGTGGACTGCGCAGAGATCGCCACGCCGCACATCGCGGGCTATTCCTATCAGGGAAAGCAACTCGGCACGCGGGATGCGGTCCGCGCCGTCGCCCGCTACTTCAACATCGAGCCGCTCTACGAATTCTTCCCGCCCGCCAATGTCAAGGATCTCGAGGCGGTGAAACTCGATTTCAACGGAAAGAACCAGGGGCAGATCGCCGCTATGTTCCAGTATAACTATCCGGTCTTCACGGACGATTTCATGTTCCGGACCAATCCCGCGGATTTCGAAAAATTGCGGGACAATTATCAGTACCGGCGCGAATTTTTCGCTGACTAAGCGCCCGCTGTCGCAGTCTTGTTTTTTGAAAAATTCGCACAAAGTTGTTATTTTTGTGGGTTATGAGTATACAACAGGATAAAGCCACCCGGCTGGAAGAGCGCCGCGAAGCCGCCCGGCTCGGCGGCGGACAGAAGCGCATCGACGCCCAGCATGCAAAAGGCAAGATGACCGCCCGTGAGCGGCTTGCCCTCCTGCTGGACGAGGGCTCGTTCGAAGAATTCGATACCTTCGTACAGCATCGCTGCACGCATTTCGGGATGGACGCTTCACATCCGGACGGAGACGGCGTGGTCAGCGGCACCGGCACCATCGACGGAAGACCCGTAGCCGTTTTTGCACAGGACTTCACCGTCAACGGCGGTTCACTGAGCAAGACGATGGCGGAAAAGATATGCAAAGTGATGGACCTGGCGGTCAAGACCGGCATGCCCGTCATCGGGCTGAACGATTCCGGCGGCGCCCGCATCCAGGAAGGCATCGACGCCCTGGCGGGATATGCAGAGATTTTCGAACGCAACATCCTCGCCTCCGGCGTCATTCCGCAGATCAGCGGCATCTTCGGCCCCTGCGCCGGCGGTGCCGTCTATTCCCCCGCCCTGACCGACTTTACCCTGATGGTCCGCGGCTCTTCGCATATGTTCCTGACCGGCCCGGCGGTCGTCAAAAGCGTCACCGGAGAGGAAGTGAGCCAGGAAGAACTCGGCGGTGCCGATGTCCACGCCTCCCGCAGCGGCGTAGCGCATTTTGCTGCTGAAGACGAGCAGGAAGGCATCGCCACGATAAAGCAGCTGCTTTCCTTCATTCCGCAGAACAACCGTTCGGAAGCCCCGGAAAAGCCCACGCAGGATCCGGCCGGACGCGCCTGTCCGGACCTGGACGGCATCATCCCTGATTCCGCGAACCAGGCCTACGATATGTACAGCGTCATCGGCAGCATCGCGGACGACGGCGAATTCTTCGAAGTCCACCGCGATTTCGCCCCGAACATCATCGTCGGCTTCGCGCATATGGGCGGCCGCAGCGTCGGCATCGTCGCCAACCAGCCCGCAAAGATGGCGGGGGTGCTCGATATCAATGCATCGCGCAAGGCAGCCCGCTTCGTGCGATTCTGCGACGCCTTCAACATTCCGCTCGTCACCCTGGTCGACGTGCCCGGCTTCCTCTGCGGCACGCAGCAGGAATACGGCGCCATCATCAGCAACGGCGCCAAACTGCTCTTCGCCTACGGTGAAGCGACCGTGCCCAAGGTCACCGTAACACTGCGCAAGAGTTACGGCGGTGCCCATATCGTTATGAGTTGCAAGCAATTGCGCGGAGACATCAACTACGCCTGGCCTTCGGCGGAAATCGCAGTCATGGGCGCAAAAGGTGCTGTGGGCATCCTCAAAGACGTAGAGGAAAAAGATTACGAAGAACTGTTCTGCAATCCCTACCAGGCTGCGCAGAAAGGCTATATCGAAGACGTCATCCTGCCCCGGGACACCCGCTGGCGCATCATCCGCGCCCTGGCCTACCTGGACGGAAAACGCCTTGACCTCCCGCCCAAGAAACACGATAACCTGCCCCTGTAATGCACGACGGTCTGATTCTCGCCCTCATCAGCATCGGCGTCGTCTTCACGGCGCTCCTCATCCTCTACCTCTTTTACGGCCTGATGGGGGAAATCTTCATGCGCAGCGCAGCACGGCGCTCCGGTGAAAAACTGCCGGAAGCCCCTGCCGCCGCTGATGACGAAGAGGAAAAGGCCCGCATCGCCGCGGCGATTGCCGTCGCCCTGGAGCTGGAAAACAGCCGGACACTTACCCTTCGCCCCGGTTCTTCCGGCTGGCGGGACTTCACATACAGCTTTAGGCAAAGCGTTGATTTTGAAAAGCGTTGCAGATTATGAAGTATAAAATAACGATAGACGGAAAAGAATACGCGGTGCAGGTAAAAAGCATCGTCGGGGACAGCGCACAGGTAGAAGTGAACGGAAAACCCTACAACGTCTCCGTTGAAAGCGACAGGCCGGCAGCGGCCGCAGCGCCTGCCAGAAAAGCAGCTGCAGCACCTGCCGCGCAGAAGCCGGCACCCGCGGCAGCGGTAGTAACTGGCGGTGCAAAAGCCGTCACCGCTCCCCTCCCGGGCGTCATCATCCAGGTACTGGCCGCTCCCGGACAGAGCGTACAACGCGGACAGAAGATTGCCGTACTGGAAGCAATGAAGATGGAAAACGACATCCTCGCTCCCGCAGACGGCCAACTCCAGTCCATCGCCGTCCATCAGGGCGACTCCGTCCTCGAAGGCGCACTCATCGCAACCATCGCATAAAGGAACCATGGGCAGCATCTTCGACGCATTACAACAGTTCTGGTCCTTCACGGGCTTCGCGAATATGACCTGGCAACACTTCGGGATGATCGCCATCGGCATCCTGTTCATCACGCTGGGCATCGTCAAGAAATGGGAACCGCTGCTGCTGGTCCCCATCGGCTTCGGTATGATCGTGGGCAACATCCCCGTCCTGACCGGAATGCAGATCAGCATCTACGAAGAAGGCTCCGTCCTGAACGTGCTGTACCAGGGCGTCCGCCAGGGCTGGTATCCCCCGCTGATCTTCCTCGGCATCGGAGCGATGACGGATTTCTCCGCGCTCATCTCGCAACCCCGGCTGATGTTCATCGGCGCGGCAGCGCAGGTCGGCATCTTCGGCGCCTATCTGCTGGCGCTGTGGATGGGCTTCCTTCCGCAGGAAGCCGGTGCCATCGGCATTATCGGCGGTGCAGACGGCCCCACGGCCATTTTCCTTTCCTCGAAACTCGCTCCGGAGCTGATGGGCGCCATTGCCGTATCGGCCTATTCCTATATGGCGCTGGTACCGGTCATCCAGAAACCGATCATGCTGATGATGACTTCCAAGAAGGAAAGGCTCATCCGTATGGCGCGTCCCCGCGAAGTGAGCCGCAGGGAAAGGATCATCTTCCCCATCGCGGGCTTCATCGTGACCGCGCTGGTCGTCCCTTCGGGTCTGCCGCTGCTGGGCATGCTGTTCTTCGGCAACCTGCTCAAGGAATCCGGCGTCACCCGGCGCCTCGCGCAGACGGCCGGCGGGCCGATGATCGACGTGGTGACGACGCTCATCGGACTCACCGTGGGCGCCTCCACGCAGGCCAACGTCTTCCTCTCCGGCAAGTCCCTGAAGATCTTCCTGCTCGGTCTGATCTCCTTCATCATCGCCACCTTCAGCGGCGTGCTCTTCGTCAAGTTCATGAACCTCTTCTGCAAGGAAGGGCATAAGATCAACCCGCTGATCGGCAATGCCGGCGTCTCCGCCGTACCGGACAGCGCCCGCGTCTCCGAGACGGTCGGACTGGCCGCCGACCCGGACAATCACCTGCTGATGCATGCGATGGGGCCCAATGTCGCCGGAGTCATCGGCTCATCGGTCGCCGCAGGTATCCTACTGAGCTTTCTGGGTTAGCCGAAGCGAGATGCGGCCGCGTTCCACATCCGCAGAAAGGACTTCCACCTGGATTTTCTGGTGCAGTTTGAGCACCTTGGAAGGGTCGTGCAGGCCCTTGACGCCCATCTGGCTGACATGGATGAGGCCGTTGTCGTGCAGGCCGATATCCACAAAGGCGCCGAAGGCCGTGAGGTTCGTCACGATTCCGGGCAACTGCATGCCGGGATGCAGGTCGGCGATATCGCGCACATCCTCCGCAAAAGCAAAACCCGAAGCCTGCTCGCGCGGGTCCAGCCCGGGCTTGGCGAGTTCCTTCAGGATGTCGCGTACCGTGGGAAGGCCGGTGGTGGTGCTGACATAATCTTCTGCACGGATGCCCGCACAAAGTGTGGCATTGCCCACCAACTCCTTGACACTGACGCCCTTATCGGCAGCCATGCGGCTGACTACGGAATAGGATTCGGGATGGACGGCAGAATCGTCCAGGGGATTCTCCCCGCCCTTGATGCGCAGGAAACCCGCGCACTGCTCGAAGGTCTTGTCCCCCAGCCGGGGAATCTCCCGCAGGGCCTCCCGGTTCCGGAAAGCGCCGTGCTTGGTCCGCCAGGCATAGATGGAAGCGGCGAGCGAAGGTCCGATGCCGGCTACATAAGCAAGCAGGTAGGGGCTGGCGGTATTGAGGTTCACGCCCACGCTGTTCACGCAGGACTCCACCGTATCGTCCAGTTTTTCCTTGAGCAGGTCCTGGTCCACATCGTGCTGGTACTGCCCCACCCCAAGGTTCTTGGGATCGATCTTCACCAGTTCCGCCAGCGGATCCATCAGGCGGCGGCCGATGGAGACGGCACCGCGCACGGTCACATCCTCGTCGGGAAATTCCTCCCGCGCAATCTCGGAAGCGGAATAGATGGAAGCTCCGTCTTCGCTGACCGTCCATACGCGGCAGCCCTGCGGCAGGTCCAGTTTCGAAAGGAAATCCGCCGTCTCGCGGCTGGCCGTACCGTTCCCGAGCGCAATGGCTTCGATGCGATATTCCGATACAATGCGCTCAAGGGTCGTCAGCGCCTTGATTTTGTCATTTTGGGGCGGATGCGGGAAAATGATGCCATGCCAGAGCAGGCCACCGTGCTCGTCCAGGGCCGCCAGTTTGCAACCGTTCCGGAATCCCGGGTCCACGGCCAGCACGCGCTTCTGTCCCAGCGGGGCTTCGAGGAGCAACTGCCGAAGGTTGCCGCCGAAAATCTCGATGCTCTCGGCATCGGCTTTTTCCTTGGCCTCGCGCAGCACTTCCGTCGTCAGCGAAGGCTCCAGCAAACGCTTCCACGCATCCTCGCAGGCCAGCGAAATCTGCGCATCCAGTTCCGGCGCGGGGTAACCCTGCGCCTTGCAGAAGGCATAACGGATGCCGCCGGCCGATTTGACCGGGTCCGCATCGATGCTCAGGTTCAGCCAGCCTTCGCGCGAAGCCCGCAGCAGCGCCAGCAGGTTGTGCGCTGGAATTTTCGACAGCGGGAAGGAGTAGTTGAAATAACTGCGGTACTTGTCCGCCTCCGCCGCGTTCGTGCCGGCTTTGGTCACTTTGGCGACGATGCGGCGCTGCCGCAGGACGGAGCGAAGGTTCTCGCGGATGGGAGCGCTTTCGCTCAGCCGCTCGGCGATGATGTCCCGGGCACCGGAGAGGGCCGCTTCTTCATCGGCAACGCCTTCTCGCAGAAAACGCCGTGCATCGCCGCGGGGATTCTTCGTCCGCAAGTTCCACATCAGGTCCGCGAGCGGCTCCAGCCCCAGTTCCTTGGCGGCGGTCGCCCGCGTACGGCGTTTGGGCCGGTAAGGCAGGTAAAGGTCCTCGAGGGCGGTCGCGGAAACGCAGTTTTCCACCGCATCGCGCAGTTCCTTCGTCAGCGCACCCGCCGCTTCGATATTCGCCATCACCGTCTGCTTGCGCTTTTCCATTTCGTCAAAAACGCCCGCCCAGTGCTTGACGGAAGCGACCTCGGCGTCGTCCATACCGCCCGTCATTTCCTTTCGGTAACGGCTGATGAAAGGGATGGTGCCCCCTTGCGCGAAGAGTTCCACGCAATTCTCGATCTGCCAGGTCTTCAGCCCCAGTTTCTCCGCTATACAGTCTATATAGATACTTTTCATATTTCTTTCTTTATAATAAGCTGCAGCGTTAGGATGCATTTACCCGGATAGGGTTGCGAAGCAACAAGCATCCGTTGCTGCAGCTTATCTTAGTCCCTCGAAATTTCCCTTAAGGCCTCCCGATAGGCTTCCAGTACCCGGGACTTGGAAATGAAGCCCAGATAACGGCCTTCCGCATCAAGCACAGGCAGGCGCCAGCTCCCGCTTTTGGCAAATTTCTCCATCACCGCTTCCATCCTCTCGTCCGCATTTACGGTGAATGGCGGTTTTTCCATCAGGTCGCGTACGAACATCCGGTCGTAGAGTTCCGTGCGGAAGACAATCTTGCGGATATGTTCCACTTCCACCTGGGCGACAAAGCGGCCGTCTTCATCCAATACCGGATACACCGCCGCCGTGCTTCCGGAAAGCAGGCCGACGAGTTCGCGCAGTGACATCCCGGCGCTGACGTGGGGATATTTGTCCCGCACCAGTTGGGCGGTCTTGATGAGCATCAGCGCGCTGTGGTCGTTGTCGTGCGTCATCAAGTCGCCGCTCTGGGCGATGCGTTTGGAATAGATGGAGTATTTTTCGCGGACACGGATCGTGCCGAAGGAAACGGTGGAGCAGAGGATCAGCGGCAGCAGCAGTTCATAGCCGCCGGTAATCTCGGCGATGAGGAAGATTGCCGTCATCGGCGCCTGCATGACCCCCGCCATCAGTCCGCCCATACCCACCAGCACGAAATTGTGCTCCGGGATCACGATGCCCGTTCCGGCGAGCAGCAGGTTCAGCGAGCGCGAGAGCACGAAGCCCGTCAGGCCGCCGACGATGAGCGTCGGGCCGAAGGTACCGCCCACACCGCCGCCGGCATTGGTAAAAGTCATCGCGAACACCTTGAGCAGCAGAATCAGCGCGAAGAACGCAGGCACGCTCCAGGGCGAGGAAAGCGGCAGGGGCAGCGGTCCCGATACGGCGATATCGCGGCTGCCGAGCATCATACGCAGACTGTCGTAGCCTTCGCCGAAAAGAGGAGGGAAAAAGAAAATCAGCAGTCCCAGCGAAAGTGCGCAGACCAGCCAGCGCCAGAAGTTCCCGCGCAGGCGGGCAAGCCGGTCCTCGAGCGCCAGGGCCGTATGCATAAAGTAAAGGGAAATCAGCCCGCAAATAATGCCCAGGGCGATATAGAAGGGAATATTGGAAGGCTGGAACGGGGTCAGGTCGCAGGCGAATTTCGCGACGCCGCCGTCATGGATATAGACCACCACGGCCGCGCTGACCGTCGAGAGCAGCAGGGGCATCAATGACGACATCGAGAGGTTGAACATCAGCACCTCGAGCGTAAAGAGCACCCCGGCGAGCGGTGCACCGAAAATCCCGGACACGGCACCGGCGGCGCCGCAACCCACCAGGATGGAAATGCCGCGTTGGGAAAGCCCGGCCGCCCGGCCGAAGTTACTGCCCAGCGCCGCTCCGGTATAGACAATCGGGGCTTCCGCACCTACCGAACCGCCAAAGCCGATGGTCATGGCACTGGCCACGAGCGAAGAACCCATGTTATGGGGACGGATGCGGGCGTCTTCGCGCGAGAGCGAAAGCAGCACCTTCGTCACTCCGTGGCCGATATTGTCCCGGACCAGGAAACGCACGAAGAGCAGGGTCAGCAGCATACCGGCACCCGGAAGCACAAAACGGCCCCAGGCGAATCCGTCCGGGGCGGTCATCCAGGGCATCAGCCCTGACTGGATCAGGGAAATCCCACGTTCGAGCAGGACTGCGGCGAGGCCGGCACAGATACCGACCCCGAGCGACAGGAGGAGAAGAAGATTATTTTCAGATATTTTCCCCAGCCTCTTCATCAGTACCGTACTGCGAGATGTTGTCATCCGGCAGGGTACCTCCGTCGCCGTCTGAGGATACGGTCGTTCCGGTGACTTGCGCCTCTTCCGCGTCCTCTTCACCTTCCAGCCAGCGCTCGATATCCTCCAGATCATCGGTCTTCACCTTGATTTTCACCAGGTTGATAGAATCCGGGAGTTCAATCGTAACGGCATAGAAGGGAGTCCCGTCCGGCTTGGTATACTTGACGAGGTCCTGAAGGTAGTCATTGAAGCCTGCAGGATATTTCTCATTGAATGCCTCCGCGAGTTCGGGAGACATATTCTCATAACTTACAACGTGCCTTTTTCGGTTATCCAGCATTTCTTGCTACAATTAAAACCGCAATATTAATGCAAATTATCGGGCTTTGCAAAAAACTTTGATTTTTGTGCATTTTTCTTTGCCGGATCGCGTTCCACGAAGACCGGTTCGAGAGTGCGCGGATCCAGTCCCGTCCAGAACATGACGGAAGAAGTCGTCATCGGCGTAGGGGTAAAATCCTGCACCTGCTCCATCCAGACACCCCGCAGTGTCGGGTTCTGCGACAGGCGCTGCATATCCTTCATCGTGCAGCCCGGATGCGAGGAGATAAAGTAGGGAACGATCTCCACGTGCCGCCCTTCGGCGCGGTTGATGGCATCGAATTCCTTTCTCAGGCGCTCGAAATAGCGAAAGGAGGGCTTGGCCATATATTGCAGCACTTTGTCCTCGGTATGCTCGGGAGCCACCTTGAGCCGGCCGGAGGTATGCTTCAGCACCAGCGCACGCAGGTAATCGCGGCCGCTCTCGTCGCGGAAACCTTCCGGTGTCAGGAAGAGGTCGTAACGGACGCCGCTGCCCACGTAAGCGTGGCGCACGCCGTGAACGGCCAGCACTTTTTCATAGAGCGAAAGGATCCGCCTGTGCGAAAAATCGAGGTTTACGCACGCGGCGGGGAAAAGGCAGGATTTGCGTTTGCAGACCGCGCAGCGCGATTTGTCCCGGCCACCCATGCCATACATATTCGCCGTAGGCGCGCCCAGATCCGAGATATTGCCGTGGAAAGAAGGCATCGCCGCCAGTTTGCGCACTTCGGCCAGGATGCTCTTTTCGGAGCGGGACTGGATGAATTTGCCCTGGTGCGCGGCGATAGTACAGAAATTGCAGCCGCCGAAGCAGCCCCGGTGCGTGATGATCGAATCCTTGATCATATCGTAGGCCGGGATGCGTTTGCCCGCGTAGCGCGGATGCGGCAGTTTGGTGAAGGGCAGGTCCCAGAAGGAATCCATTTCTTCGGTCGTCGCCGGAGGACAGGGCGGGTTCACCTGGACGTAACCCTCCCCCACCGGCTCCAGCAGGACTGCCGGATGCATCAGGTTGGCGTTGGTCTCTATCCAGTGGAAGTTTTCGGCGAAGGCCCGCTTGTCGGCGCAGCATTCTTCATAGGAGTGCAGCAGAATCGATGCATTCGCTTCGCCGGGAGAGCCTCGCCAAACTTCGCTTTGCTCATCCCTCCCACAGCCTTCGTCTGCGGGCCCCTCCCGTTCACGGAGCCACGGGCGGCTACGGTTTTTCGAGGCCCTCCCGGTCTCCGCTACACCGATTCTGCCGGTACGGAAGAAGGCCAGCTGCGGAATCTGTTCAATCTGGCGAAGGTTCCGTCCCGCCTCGATGGCACGGGTCAGTTCCAGCATCGGCTTCTCCCCCATTCCGTAGCAGAGCCAGTCGGCACCGCTGCTCACGAGGATCGAGGGAAGCAATTTGTCCTGCCAGTAATCGTAATGCGTGAGGCGCCTCAGCGAGGCCTCCACGCCGCCGATCACCACCGGTACGTCCGGGTAAAGTTGCTTGAGGATGCCGCTGTAAACGCTGACGGCGTAATCGGGGCGCTGCCCCGCCTTGCCTTCCGGCGTATAGGCGTCGTTGTGACGCAGGCGGCGGGCGGCGGTATAATGGTTCACCATCGAATCCATCGCCCCCGCATTCACGGCAAAATAGAGCCGCGGACGGCCCAGTTTGCGGAAATCCCGCAGATCGTCCCGCCAGTTCGGCTGGGGCACGACCGCCACGCGGTAACCGAATTTCTGCAGATAGCGGGCGATGCAGGCTGTACCGAAACTGGGGTGGTCTACAAAGGCATCACCCGTAAAGAAGATGATGTCGATGTAATCCCATCCCAGCTTCTGGACTTCCTTGACGGAAGTGGGTATGTCACATCCGGTCGGGCAGTTCAATTCCGAGGATCTTCATCGCCGCCTCAAGCACCCGGGCAAAAGTACCGATGAGCGCAAGCCTGAGCTGCATCAGCACCGGATCGGGTTCTTTGAGGATGCTGGTATCGTGGTAGTATTGGTTAAATTCCTTGGCAATGTCGAAGGCGTAGTTGGCGATCAGTGCGGGCGAAAGCGCCTTGGCGGCCTCGTCCACCTTCTGCGGATAGGCGCAGAGCAGTTTGATCAGGCGCAGTTCCTTGGCGGAGAGCGCCGCATCGGCCTTCCAGACGGGCTTTACCCCTGCCTCCTCCGCCTTGCGCAGGATGCTGCAGATACGGGCGTGCGTGTACTGGATGAAAGGACCGGTATTGCCGTTGAAATCGATGGACTCTTCCGGGTTGAAGAGCATCTTTTTCTTGGGATCCACCTTGAGGATGAAGTACTTGAGGGCGCCCAGACCGATCATCCGATAGAGGCGTTCCTTCTCGTCGTCAGCGAGGGCTCCCAGTTTGCCGGAGGCCTCCGAGGTCGCCTTGGCGACGCCGTACATCTGCTCGATCAGGTCGTCGGCGTCCACGACGGTTCCCTCGCGGGACTTCATCTTGCCGTTGGGCAGTTCCACCATACCGTAACTGAGGTGGTAGATCTGCTCCGCCCAGTCGAAACCGAGTTTGGCGAGGATGAGTTTGAGTACCTGGAAATGATAGTTCTGCTCATCGCCCACGACATAGATGTGCGAATCCAGCTTGTATTCGGAGAAGCGGCGTTCCGCGGTCCCCAGGTCCTGGGTGATGTAGACCGAGGTGCCGTCGGAGCGGAGCAGCAACTTGCGGTCCAGGCCGTCGGCGGTCAGGTCGCACCAGACGGAGCCGTCTTCGTCGCGCGTGAATACGCCCATATCGAGACCTTTCTGCACGAGTTCCTTGCCCAGCAGGTAGGTCTCGTGCTCGTAGTAGGTCTTGTCGAAGCGTATGCCCAGGGCACGGTAGGTCTGCTCGAAACCGTCGAACACCCAGCCGTTCATCTTCTCCCAGAGCGCGCGGACTTCAGGATCGCCCTGCTCCCACTTCACCAGCATCTCGTGCACCTTGTCCATGACGGAAGGATCTTCCTTCTCCATCTGCGCGAAAGCGACATAGCAGTCGCCCACGAGGTGATCGCCCTTCTTGCCCGTCGATTCGGGCGTAGCGCCGTTGAAGCGCTCCTGCCAGGCGTACATCGACTTGCAGATGTGTACGCCGCGGTCGTTGACCAGCGTAGTGCGGATCACTTCGTGGCCGGCAGCGGCGAGCAGGCTCGACACGCTGTCGCCGAGCAGATTGTTGCGGATATGCCCCAGGTGCAGGGGTTTGTTGGTATTCGGTGAGGAGAACTCCACCATCACGCGCTTCCCCGTCGCGGGCAACTGCCCGAAGGAGGCATCCTTGCGGATGGCTTCGAAGCGTTCGCCCCAATAAAGCGAGGAGAAACTGAGGTTCAGGAAGCCCTTCACCACATTGTAGGCACTGATTTCAGGGCATGAGGCGCAAAGCGCCGCGCCGATGGCCTCGCCCGTCGCTTCCGGCGAAAGGCGGGAAATGCGAAGCAAGGGGAAGGTCACCAGGGTGAAATCCCCTTCGAATTCCTTACGCGTCGGCTGAATCTGAAGCGTCTCCGGCGCTACCTGCGCGCCATACAGGGACTGCAGCGCCTCACAGATGCGCGCCGCTAAAAACTGTTCCGGCATATTATCCAAGATAAGGAATAAGAAGCTTGCGGGCCGAAGGTTTCTTGAGTTTGCGGATGGCCTTCTCCTTAATCTGCCGTACGCGCTCACGCGTGAGGTCCAGGCGTTCGCCGATTTCCTCGAGCGTCATTTCCTGGCAGCCGATGCCGAAGAACGAGCGGATGATCTCCTGCTCGCGCGGGGTAAGCACCTGCAGGGCACGCTCGATCTCCGTACTCAGGGATTCGTTGGTCAGTCCCTTGTCCGCGCTCGGGCTGTCGTCGTTGGGCAGGATGTCCAGCAGGGAATTCTCCTCTCCCTCCACGAAGGGGGCATCCACGCTCACGTGGCGGCCGGAAACGCGCAAGGTATCCGCAATCTTGTCGTGCGGGATGTCAATCATCTCGGAAAGTTCTTCCGTAGAAGGCTGACGCTCGTATTCCTGCTCGAATTTCGAGAGGGCCTTGTTGATCTTGTTCAGCGAACCTACCTGGTTGAGCGGAAGACGCACCACGCGGGACTGCTCGGCAAGCGCCTGCAGGATCGACTGGCGGATCCACCAAACGGCGTAGGAGATAAACTTGAAACCGCGGGTTTCATCGAACTTCTCGGCGGCCTTGATCAGGCCCAGATTGCCCTCATTGATGAGGTCCGGGAGGCTAAGTCCTTGATTTTGATACTGCTTGGCCACGGACACCACAAAACGAAGATTGGCCCTGGTGAGTTTTTCCAGGGCCTCTTCATCGCCTTCGCGGATGCGTTGGGCAAGTTCTACTTCTTCTTCCGGCGACACCAACTCCTCGCGGCCGATCTCCTGGAGATACTTGTCCAGGGAAGCGCTTTCGCGGTTGGTGATCGACTTGGTAATCTTAAGTTGTCTCATATTTTTTATTGATCCTTTCCAAACCCGAAGTAGAACGAGCGTCCGGATGAGGTTATGCCCTCCACGAACACGGAGCGCTTGCTCTTCTTCGCGATGTCAATGACATCCTGAGGTTTGTTCACGGGCTTTTCGTTGACGAACTGGATGATGTACCCGTCGTCGGCACCGGCCTGCGCCATCTTGCCCTTTCCTGCACTGACCACGAGCACGCCGTGATCGATACGGGCGGCGGCGAGTTCCTCCTTGGTCAGGGCGCGCAGTTGGGCGCCGTAGAAGGATGCCGAACCGTCGGACGCCACCAGGGTTTCAGGAGCCTCTTCGAACACTACGGAAAGGATGAGCGTCTTGCCGTTCCGGACTATCGTCGCCTCGGTGCGGTCGCCCGGCCGGAAGCTGTTCACCTTCACCTGCAATGCAGAAGGGGTCTTGATGAGCGTCGAATCGAGTTTCACCAGCACGTCCCCGGTTTTGATGCCGGCCTTGTCGGCGGCACTGCCGGAAACTACCTCATTGATATATACGCCGTCCAGCGAAGAAAGTTTCATTTCGGAGGCTATTTTTTCAGTCACCGGCGACATCGTTACGCCGAGGCGTGCGCGCTTGACCGAACCGAAGTCGATCAGGTCGGAAACGATCTTATGGACGATGTTGGAAGGAACGGCGAAGGAATAGCCCGTATAGGAGCCCGTCTGGGACACGATGGCGGTGTTGATACCCACCAGCTGGCCCGCCTTGTTGACCAGGGCGCCGCCGCTGTTGCCGGGATTGACCGCGGCATCGGTCTGGATAAAGGACTCGATCTTGAATTCACCGGTATAATTGGGCATCGAGCGGCCTTTGGCGCTGACGATACCGGCCGTGATGGTGGAACGCAGCTGCTCGCCGAGCGGAGAGCCGATGGCCAGCACCCATTCTCCCAGGCGGAGTTTGTCCGAATCGGCAAATTCCACGGTAGGCAGGCCTGCAGCATCGATTTTCACCAAAGCGACGTCCGTCGCGGGATCGGTGCCGATGACCTTCGCCTCATACACCTTATTGTTATTGAGGGTGATTTCGATCTTGGAGGCATCCTGCACCACGTGATTGTTGGTGACGATGTAGCCGTCCGGGCTGATGATGACGCCGGAGCCGCTTCCCTCGGACTGCCGCTGTCCGCCCTCATCGCCGAAGAAGAAACGGAAGAACGGATCCTGGATGGGCTGGTACTGCCGGGTGATCGTCACCTTGACGAAGACCACCGCATCCACGGCACGCTCGGCCGCATAGGTGAAATCCGGATAATCGGACAGTGACAAATTGACAGTTCCCGCGGGCACCTGATAGACGCCGTCGGAAGAATAAACGGGAGCATCTCCTAAGGTCTGAGGGGCAGTCGCCTTGACGATACCATAGGCCGTAAGCCCGCTGAGGCCCACGGAAAGAAGGATAGTCAGAAATGTTTTTTTCATATCTTGAAATTTTGAATTTTCCGGCGGATTCAAAACTCAAAATATGTGCCAACTTTCCGGAAAGTTTATTATTTTTGCAATTCTGGAAATAAAACTAAATAACGATATGGAATTCATTGTTTCGAGCGCAGCACTGTTGAAAGGCATTATGGATGTCTCCAAGGCCATCCCTGCGAAGACCACCCTTCCCATCCTGGAAAATTTCCTCTTTGAGTTAACGGGGGACAAACTGACTCTCACCGCCTCCGATCAGGAGTTGACGCTCCGGACGGTGGTCCCGGTGGACTCCACCGCCAAGGAAGGCAGCATCGCCGTCCCTGCACGCCAGTTGACGGAACTGCTCAAGGCCCTGCCCGACCAGCCGCTGACCATCAAGAGCGCCGGAGACTCCACCTTCGAGTGCATCTGGAACAATGGTAATTCCTCGCTCCCCTACTTCCCGGCCGCCGATTATCCCGCGATCAAGGGTGCGGAGGACGACGCCACCGAGGTGACCTTCCCCGCCGCGGAACTCATCGACGGCATCAGCGGAACGGTCTATGCCACCGCCGATGACGAGATGCGTCCTGCGATGAACGGTATCTATTTCGATATGGAACCCGCTTCCACCACCCTCGTGGCGAGCGATGCGCACAAGCTCATCTGCTACACCACCACGGAAGCGAAAGTGGCGGACAAGGCCTCGTTCATCCTGCACAAGAAGCCCGCGGGCGTGCTCAAGTCCATCCTGGACAAGGACGCCGAGGTGACCGTCCGTTTCGACAGCAAGACCGTCCAGTTCAATTTCGGCGAAACGATGATGATCTGCCGCCTGGTGGTGGGCAAGTACCCGCAATACCGCAGCGTCATCCCGAAGGACAACCCCAATATCCTCAAGATTGACCGCCAGCAGCTGCTGAACACCGTGCGCCGCGTGTCGGTTTGCGCCAACAAGTCCTCCAACCACATCAAGCTCGACCTCCGGCCGGGCCAGCTGGAAGTGACCGCGCAGGATCTCGGCTTCGCGCTTGCCGCGTACGAAAAACTCGAATGCGACTACAACGGCGGCGAACTGAGCATCGGCTTCAAGTCCTCGTTCCTCATCGAAATCCTTTCGAACATGGGCTGCGAGTCGCTCGTGCTCAAGTTCTCCGATTCGAAGCATTCCGTGCTGATCCTGCCCTCCGAGGAGGAAGCGGCCAAGGAAAAGGTCTGCGGCATCCTGATGCCGATCATGGTTTCCTAAAGCGCCACGGCGATGGAACTCAATCTTCAGCGGCCTCTGCTTTTCTTCGATATCGAAAGTACGGGGCTCAATATTCCTGCCGACAGCATCATCGAACTCAGTTTCGTCAAGGTGTTCCCCGGCGGAGAACAGCGCGTCAAGACCTGGAAGATCAAGCCCTGGGACTATGAGCGCCAGTGCCAGCGCCCCATCGATCCGGGCGCATCCGCCGTCAACGGCGTCACCGACGACATGCTCACGCAGTGCCCGCGTTTCTTCGAGGTCTGCGACGAAGTGCAGGACTGGCTCGAAGGGGCCGACCTGGCCGGCTTCAATTCCGCCAAGTTCGACCTGCCGATGCTGGCGGAGGAACTGGAGCGGGCACGCCTCTACGCCCACAAGGAAATCCGCGTCGATCTGCACGATGCGGCCATGGTGGACGTCCAGGCCATCTACCATATGATGGAACCGCGCAACCTGAGGGCCGCCTACCGTTTCTACTGCGGGGGCGAAGACTTCGAGAACGCCCACACGGCCGAAGCGGATACCCTCGCCACCTACGAAGTGCTCAAGGGGCAGCTCGACCGCTATCCGGACATCCTCAAGAACGACGTCAAATCGCTCTCCGCCTATACGGGAAAGAAATTCGTCGATTTTTCCGGCAGCCTGCTGCTCGATGCGAACGGCGATGCCGTCATCGCCTTCGGCAAACACAAGGGAAAAAAGGCGCGCGAGGTGTACAACAGCGAACCTTCCTACTTTGCCTGGATCCAGAACAGCAATTTTACCCTGGACACCAAACGGCAGTTCAAGCGGCTGGAAGAGCAGTACAAGGCGGAAAAGAACAAGCCGCTGAGCGACGAACAGACCCGCGAGGCCGGCGAGGCCCTGGCGGCCAAATTCAATACCGGAAGACTCTTCTGACGTGAAACTCATCCCCATCTACACCTGGAATAAAAGCCTGGTGACCTTCAACCGGCGCAGCGGACGGCTCAGCAAGCGTCCCTGGTTCCAGGGTGCCCTGCTGATGGTCTGCGTGGCGGTAGCCATGCTGCTGGCCAACCTTCCCTTCACCCGGGAGGCGTACCACGGATTCCTGCATACCACCTTCACGATGGAGATGCACAGCCCCAACGGCGTGCTGGACTTCGCTTTCCCCCGCGACATGACGGTGGAAAAGTTCATCAACGACATCCTGATGGTGATTTTCTTCTTCACCGTCGGCCTGGAAATCCGGCGCGAAGTGGCCAGCGGCGAACTTTCCAGTCTCCGTAAGGCGATGCTGCCCGTCATCGCCGCCTTCGGTGGCGTCATCTTCCCTGCCCTGATTTATACCGCCGTCAACCACGGAACGGCTGCTGCCAGCGGCTGGGGCATTCCGACGGCGACGGATATCGCCTTTGCCGTCTGCATCCTGTCAATGCTCGGCCCCAAGGTTCCCGCATCGCTGAAAGTGTTCCTGACGGCGCTCGCCATCGCCGATGACCTGATCGCCATCCTCGTGGTCGCGCTGTTCTATGGCGGCAGCATCCAGCTTCCCCTGCTGCTGGTGGCGCTGGCGGTCATCGCCTTCACCCTGCTGCTGAGGCGGCTCGGAGAAAAGAGCGTCTTCCCCTACCTGCTCTGTGCGGTCGTGGTCTGGGCCCTGTTCTACTATTCCGGCATCCACGCGACGATGTCCGGCGTGGTGATGGCCTTCCTGATTCCCGCCAAGGCGCGCTACAACAAGGCACAGTACTTCCACAAGCGGAATTACTATATCCGTCGCGTGGACGAATTCGATACCCTGGACGACGGCGAAGCCTTCCCCAACGGCCCCCAGAAGCACTGCCTGCGGCAGTTACACCATATTGCGCAGGGGTCGATGGATATGAGCTACCGCGTAGAGCACGCCCTCTCGCCCTGGGTCAACTATCTGATTATGCCGGTCTTCGCCCTGGCCAATGCCGGTGTGGAGATTACGGACCTGTCATATTTCAATGTCTTTCTGCGGGATGCGGCGCTGGGCAGTGTCGGGATGGGCGTCTTCTTCGGACTGCTGCTCGGCAAGCCCGTGGGCATCACCCTGCTGAGTTGGCTGGCCATCCGGCTGAAGGTAGGAGAAATGCCGGCCGGCGCCAACTGGGGAATGTTTTTCGCCGTGGCCTGCCTGGGCGGGATCGGGTTCACGATGTCCATTTTCGTGGATACGCTTTCCTTCTCCGACCTGGCGCCCGAAACCATGGCGCACCTTCGTGACGCCGGCAAGATTGCGGTCCTGATGGGCTCCGTCTGCTCGGGCCTGCTCGGCTCCCTGCTGGTACAGGCGGTGCATCATTTCCATTCGAAGTCCGAAAGGGCCTGAAGTCCCGGCAAGCCGTAATAAGCGGCGACGATATCCCCTTTCAAATAGAGTTGGCGGCCCAGGTTTTCCGGATGGTCCACCAGGTTCAGCGCGTCGCGGATATCCCCTTTCGCCAATTGTACGGAAATGCAGGCGGAGCGGTCCGTCACGGAGGATTTGGCCGCCAGTACCAGATTCGTGCGGCTCGAGAAGGGAGGGACGAACGAGCATTTCGTGCTGGTCAAATCTCCACCGACGATGTAGCCATACACCCAGACACCGCTCTCCCCCGCGTGCGCCGCCACTTCCCCGACGCCATAGGCGGACTCCTTTTCATCGGCGCCCCCGCCGATCCGCACCTCTTCCGAAAGCCAGCGCCGCGCCGTATCCACTTGAATCTCGATGCCGCTCACCCCTTCCCGGGTCGAAGCGCCCAGCCCCAGGACCAGTACCTGCCGCGCTTCGAGCGTACGGGTCAGCAGCAACTGCTCGCTGCCCCCCTGCGAAAGCAGCAGGGAGACCGTCCCGGGCAGGAAATAGGCAGTGCGCGATTCGCCGTAGGCATAGGGCAGCCGGCCTTCGTTGCAGCGCAGATGCAGTTGCCCGTCGGGATAGGCTTCCCGGAAGGTAGTGCCCACTTTCAGGCGCATACCGCTGTTGATCTGGGCACAACTGAGTTGCACCCGCGCCGTCTGGCCTTTCAGCACGACAGCCACCTGGGTATCGCCATAGCAGGGCGCGTCGAAACGCGGCTCCGAAAAACGCATGGACTGCGCACTGACCGTATAAGTGCCGGGGGCGACGGTCAGCGTGGACGGGGCACTGCCGTAACTGCCCTCGAAGACCAGGTCGCCGGCGGCATTCCGCACCGTCAGGATAAAATCGTTGGTGTCCGGGAGCGACGCGGACGCGCGGGCTGGGGCGGACCAGTCGTCGGCAAAGCGGATTTCGATGCCGGTGACGGCGGCGGGCGTGTCAAATAATTCTCCACAGGAAGGGGCGGCGAGGCTCAGCGCCGCGGCAAGGAAGGAAATCAATCTTTTCATCTTCAGCATTTTTTCGCGAAGGTGAAAGAACGAAACGTAAAAAAGGTGAAAAAAGATTAAAAATTGACAAATTTTACGTAAATTGCAGTGATTATCCTTTGGATATACTATTAACCCTATGATACAAACTAAAACTTACCTCGTTCCCAACGCGGAACCTCTTGAATTCCAGCCCGATGGGCTCCTCCTCGCCAGTCCTGGCGATTATTCTGACAATGGTACGGAAATCGGCTCCACCGTGGACAGCGGATGGGGTGAATGGGACAACAATTAATTTCAGGAAGCCATGAAAAAATCTTTAATCAGCATTTTCGGCGTCCTCACTCTGTTCGCCGCCTGTACCAAGGAAAGTGAAATTTCCGGCATCATCGTTCCGGAAGGAAAAGAACTGGTAAAAATTACCGCCATCGCGGAAAGCAGCCGCACCACGGTTGATATCGACGGGGCCTGTGCCAATTATGCGTGGAACTTCGGCGACACGCTCGCCGTCGTAGAGGAAGACGGTACTGACTTCTCAAAATTCTCACTCGTAGATGCAGCCACCGGCACCTTCGCCGGAGTAAAGACCGAGGGGAAGTCGCTGATGTTCGCCGTCACCCCGGCCTCCTGTATGGTTAGCGGGATTGATGTAGAAGGGCAACTTCAGGAATTCACCATCTCCCTGCCCGATTTCTACGACGAGTATATTCCAGGCACCACCAATGCAGTGATGTTCGGAACGCCTGCAGAGGTACAGGAGAACGGATACAAGTTCAACTTCAGCCACGCTGCGGCTGTCGTAAAAATCAGTTACAAGAATGTTCCCGTCGGCACCGCCGGACTCTGCCTCACGATGGACAAGAGCATCACCGGCAGTTGGACCTTTGACGCACTCGACAATGTCGTACTTACCACTACCCCCCAGGGTAGCAACAGCGTTATGATGCAACTGAAGGAACCTGTCCGTTTCTTCAACCAGGAACTCGACTTCTATGTCCCCGTTCCGGTCGGCGAGTATTCGAGTTTCGAGGTCGTCCTCTTCGATGAGAACTTAGAAGAAATCATCGAAACGAAGCGCAGCAAGAACGCAAGCACCACGCTGGAGAGAGGCGAACTCTTTACGACGCCTGTCATCACCCTGCTGGAGACCTCGCTGGAAGGCAGCTACATCATCGTATCGAAAGCGGCCACCAAAGGTAATTGGGTCGTG
>JAEEJZ010000072.1 GCA_016282145.1 Bacteroidales bacterium
CAAACCAGCTCCGGTCGTCGTGATCGAGGGTGTCCCCACGCAGGAGTCCCGTCAGAAGGAATTCGACGACAAGACGATGACCGACGACCACGGCATGCACATCTACGGCATCGCCACGGACCAGGACGGCAAGAAGTACTATATGGTCAAGAACTCCTGGGGCGAGACCGGCCGCTACAAGGGCATCTGGTATGTCACCGAGCCGTTCGTGAAGGCCCAGACCCTGGACATCACCGTCCACAAGTCCGCCCTGACCAAGGAGCTCAAGAAGAAACTCAACATCAAGTAAATGACCCTGAAGAAGTACATCCCCGACACCTTGACCGCGATGAACATCGTCTGCGGTCTGGTCGGGGTTGTCTTCGTCCTCCACCACCGGCTGGACCTCGCGTTCTACTGCATGCTGGCCGCGTCCGTCTTCGATTTCCTCGACGGGACCGCGGCGCGCCTGCTGGATGCCTATTCCGACCTCGGCAAGGAGCTGGATTCGCTCTGTGACCTGGTCAGTTTCGGCTTCCTGCCGGCCCTGATGCTCAGCGAGCTGATGCAGACCTACCGTTTCGACGGGCAGTGGATCTGCTGGCTGCCGCTGGTCCTGACCGTTTTCAGCGCGCTGCGCCTGGCGAAGTTCAACGTGGACGAGCGCCAGACTTCCGGCTTCCTGGGCCTGCCCACGCCGGCGGCCGCGCTGCTCTGCGGCGCCCTCTGCTGCTATTGCTGCTTCTCGCCGCTCGAGTTCCTGTCCACGTGGGTGTCCGGTCCGGTCTTCATCCCGGCCCTGGCGCTCTGCCTTTCCTTCCTGCTGGTGAGCGAGGTGCCGATGTTCTCCCTCAAGATGCACCGGGACGACAGCCGGATCCTCTGGATCAAGCGCCTGACGCTCGTGGCTTTCTTCGTGGCCGCGGCACTCTTCTGCCTGCTGGGCGGCCACCACTGGTCCCTCGCCGTGGTGCAGGGCCTGCTGTTTTATATTCTGAACAATCTGGTTTACGCGTTATTCAAGCTATGATCCCCGAGACTTGCCGACGTGCGGCCCGGCCGCTCCTGCTTTTGCTTCTGTTGCTTCCTTTCGCCTGTACGCGGCAGAAGGTCGAGACGCGTCCCACCATCCCGCTCGTGCGGGAGATCCTGGCGGAGAAGACCGGCCCGCGCGCGGAGCTGCTGCGCGGCCGTGAACCCCGCCCGGTGTCCGATATCACGATCATCGGTTCCGAGTACAACTGCGACCTGCTGGCCGAGCGGCTTTCCAACCGCGACGTGCAGGACAATGTCGATGCGTCCTACAAGTCCGACGGCCTGCCGGATTTCGCCGGCGAGACCTTCGCCTGCATCGGGGACGCCGGTTCCTATGCTACGTTCCTGGCTACGTCGGGTGCCGACGAGCTGCGCCGCCGTACGGTGCAGCGCGTGCTGGCCGCGCTCGACACGGCCGTCCACATCAGCCCGTACGACCTGCAGGGCCTTTCTTCCAAGCTGTCCTCCAAGTTCATCGTGCTGGCCGACCCGTTCCTGGCGGAATACGGCGGCTTCGACGTGGACACGCTCCTGGCTTCGACCGGATGTCAGATCCCGGTCATCCGGCCGGTCGAGCAGATGATTGACCAGGCTTTCGCGAAGAGCACGCGCGGCGACCTTTCCGTCGCTATCCTGTGCGACCCGCAGTATGAAGCGACTGGCATCTACGAGAAAATTTTCGCCCGCAAGGCTGCAGCGCGAGGCCTGAAGGGCGCTTCCTGTATCGTGTCCGGCGTGAGCCGGCGCGACAGCGTGTTGCACACGTTCCTGCGCGATTATCTGGCCGCCGGCAATACCAAGCCGCTGGACGCCATCCTGGTGGATGACCTGTCCGTGGAGATGGATTCGCTGAAGACCGAGCTGGCGGAGGTCGTCTCCGTGATGAACGAGAGCTCGATGACGCTGGGCCGGGTGATCCCGCGCGGGTTCTTCTTCCTCAGCGCTTTCGAGGAAGTGGCCGACTGCTGTCATTCATTCTTGCGCGAACACAATTTGTTTACTCACAATATTGCCAAACCTCAGGTGATGGTGTTCCGTCCGGTCCGCAAGCCGGAGTCCGAGGACGACGCGATCATCCTGATTCCCGGTTCGTATGTACAAAATTAGCATCCTGCCCGAAGAGATAGAGAAAATGCCGCTGGGATCCTTTCCCGGCAAGATTCAAGTCATAGACAAGAACGGAATCGATTTCGTGCGGGCGATTGCCTATCTGGGCACCCAGAAGATCATCGGTTTCGATACGGAGACGCGCCCGGTCTTTTCTCCGGGCCAGCGCCACAACCATGTGGCCCTTTTGCAGCTTTCAGGCGCCGAGAAGGCGTATCTGTTCCGTGTCGGTACGATGGGGATGCGCAAGCTCCTTTGCGCGATCCTTTCCAATCCGCGTATCCTCAAGGTGGGGGCGGCCGTGCACGACGACGTGCGCGGGCTGCAGTATTACCGCCAGTTCGAGGAGCGGGGGTTCGTGGACCTGCAGAAGATTGCGTATGAGTGGGGGATCCGGGACAAAAGTGTGAAGAAACTGGCCGCCAATATCCTCGGCGTGCGGATTTCCAAGTCGCAGCAGCTTTCCAACTGGGAGGCGGAGGAGCTTTCCGCCGCGCAGCAGATGTATGCGGCGACGGATGCCTGGGTGTGCCGGGAGATGTATCTGAAGCTCCTCAAGTCGGAGAAGCATCCGCTGACGCCGGAGGAGCTGAATCCGCCGCAGCCGCAGCCGCAGGCGCCGAAGGAGGTGCAGGCTGCCCCGGAGGTGGCGGATGGCGAGGCGAAGCCGAAGAAGCGCCGCCGTCGCCACCGTCGCAAGGCGAAGAAACCGCAGGAAGCAGCAGCACAGCAGGACAATGGTTAAAGTCATCTTGAAACACGGGCGCGACGAGTCGTTGCGCCGTTTCCATCCGTGGGTGTTCAGCGGTGCTGTCGCCCAGGTGCAGGGTTCGCCCGCCGAGGGCGATATCGTCGGCGTCTATAGCGCCGAGGGGCAGTTCCTGGCCTCCGGCCACTGGCAGATCGGCTCCATCGCCGTCCGCATCCTTTCGTTCGATGCCGATCCCACTGCGCCCGAATTCTGGACCGATTCCATTTCCCGCGCCCTCCAGGCGCGTATCGCGGTCGGACTTTTCGCTGACGGAAGCGGGCAACTGCCTCCGGAAACGTCCGGCTGCGCCGGACCCCTCCCACTGTCCGCTGTTCCGAAGCCTGCAAGCGAGCTTGCGGCTTCTGCACAGAGTCCAGCGGGCCCCTCCCTCTTACGGAGCCGAGGGTGGCTACGGTTTCCGGAGGCAGTTCCCGCTTCCGATCAGCCGACCAATTGTTTCAGGCTGGTTCACGGAGAGGGGGATGGGCTGCCGGGGCTGATTATCGACTGGTATGACGGGGTGTGCGTGCTGCAGGCCCATTCGGTCGGTATGTTCCGGGCCAAGATGCAGATTTGTGAGGCGCTGAAGAACGTGTTCGGCGAGCGCCTGAAGGCCGTCTATGACAAGAGTTCCGGGACGGCGCCGTTCAAGGCGGGGCTGGAACTGATCGACGGCTACCTCTATAAGGCGCCGGGCTTCGAGGCCAGCGAGACGGTGGTGCTGGAGAACGGCCGCAAGTTCCTCGTCAACTGGGAGGAGGGCCAGAAGACCGGCTTCTTCCTGGATCAGCGGGACAACCGCGCGCTGGTCGGCAAGTATGCCGCCGGGCGCCGCGTACTCAATCTTTTCTGCTACACCGGCGGCTTCAGCATCTATGCGCTGACCGCGGGTGCGGTGCAGGTCGATTCCGTGGATTCTTCCGCCCGCGCCATGGACATGGTCGAGCGAAACATTCATTTGAATATTGCTGAAGGCGCCGCGAGCATGCCGGATCGCGATAGCGATTATCCGGCCATCCCCCTTGAGGGGGCGCAGGGGGTGAAGGCAGTTTTTTCGCAGAAATTGTTCAACAATTTCTGCGAGGATGCGATCGAATTCCTGCGGAAGACCCCGGAGGGGAAGTACGACCTGATGATCGTCGATCCGCCGGCATTCGCCAAGCACCGCGGCGCGCTGAAGAACGCGCTCCGCGCGTACCAGCGCCTGAACGCCGCGGCCATCGCCAAGGTGGCGCCGGGCGGCCTCGTGTTCACCTTCAGCTGCTCGCAGGTCGTCGACAAGATCACCTTCGCCAACACGGTCTTTTCCGCCGCCGCCCAGACGGGGCGCAGCGTGCGGATCCTCGACCGCCTCTGCCAGGGAGCCGACCATCCGGTCAGCATCTACCACCCGGAAGGGGAGTACCTGAAGGGTCTGTTGCTCTACGTAGAATAGTTTCTACGAATCATATTTCCCATCGTACGGAAGCCTTTCTGAGGCTTCCGTTTTTTGTGAAAGGCAGAGAGAAAGATGCTGATGCTATTGATTCTCAGATATTTTAAAGTCGCAAATAAATACTTATATCGAGAATAATGTTATTTTTGCAAAATAGCAGAAGACATTGTTTTGCGTGAGGGAGTGCCTTGTGTGGTGTGTAAACTACTAATAACCATCATATTATGAAAAAACTATTTAGATGCTTCCTTGCTCTTCTTCCATTTTTCCTTCTTCCTGGATGCGAGGGAATGCAGGTTTTTCCCGGAGGTAAAGAAGAGTGTCTTGCGGAAACAAAGAGCATTCGACCGGAAGTGGATTCTGTATTGAGTATGCGTTGTGAAGTGTATGATGGCTCAACATATCTTTGTTCTGCGTATCTTGATTTGGGCGTTTGTGTCTCTTTCCCGTAGCCACTTGGTTCATCATAAAGCCGATTCGCAGTTCTTATGAAACGTTGCTGTTCTAGATTATTATTGTTCCTGATACTGAATGCCGTTGCCTTATCGTGCGTAAAGGATGTTGTGATGGATGCGAAGGAAAAGCCGAAGGTTGTCGCGGTGTGCGTCCTTAATGATGGCCCGGAACAAGAATTGTATTTATCGTATACAAAAGGAGCATCGCTGAGGGATCCGGTTTATCCGACTGAAGCAGAGGCGATCCTGGTAGATATATCTTTGCATCAAGAGGTTGGTCGTTTCCAGGAAAAAGAAGCGGGGATTTGGATTCTGGAATATTCGGCTATTCCGGCACATCACTACCTGTTGGAGGTTTCGGTGCCGGGATATGATCGGTTATCTGCAGAGCAGGCGATGCCGTTGCTTCCTAGGATTTGTGCATTTGGTCAGTTCTTTTATCAAATTGAGGGGCTTCACTATCCGGGATTGATTCCCGAGATACCGTTTATTCCGAATGGTGAAGATTTTGAATCGTTGCCACAAGGTGTTAAATCATATTATATACAGGATCTTCCTGATCCAGTATGGGTGTTTGCCAGGAATTATAATCCGAAAACCAATCGGCATGAGACGGCTGAGGAAATCTGTACGGATTATCCATATGTCGATCCATTCAATATTACTGGCAACTTGTATGATCCTCCGCAGCGAACGAATGTGCCCAATCCTTATATGGCTGGGTCTTGTGTGTCAAAACTTTATCCGCAACTGGAAGGCAGGCCGCTTCATCGGGGATATCTTCATTTCCCGTCACGTGACCTGTCAGATGAGATGGGATATTGGTTTACTTTGTCCGGAAGGATGGAGGGAAAATACAACTGCAAGGACTTCTATCAGCGCTACTATGGTGATTCTGGGCTAGCGGATCCGTTGTCCCCGGACGAGGGGTATCTGGAGGTCGTCGCTGTTTCGGAGGATCTGGAAACTTATTTGATGGACGCCTTTCATAAGCAAGAAATTAAAACCTCCTCGGATCTGTCAACTATTTATCTGCGAGATAACGTGTTTTCGAATATCTCAGGAGGTCTTGGAATCTTTGGCGCAAGTTGTGCCTTGAAACTTCAATGGTCCGAAGAATATGAATATGTTGATGACGGATTGGAACATTGTGTTTTGTCTGGACCTGCTACGGCTCCGAATAATTTTTATATCCCGGATAATAAATGGCCGAGAAGATGAGATGGTATAAAAGGATTCGTTTTGTCTGGGTGTTGACTATATTGGCGTATCCTATAGGGACAACTGCTCAGGAAACGGTTTGGCGCGATACGCTGCAAGCGGCGGTGAAGATGGATTCCCGGCGGGTGGAAGTTAGTCTTGGACGTGTGGAAACGGGACTTGAAGGGGTCCGAGGCGTGATCTCTCCGATGGGCGAAGGTGACCCTGTTCGATGGGCGCAGAGCCTCCCGGGCGTAACGACGGGTGCGGATGGCACGACGGCGATGTATGTACGTGGCGGTGGTGTTGGTAATACTCTTTTTTCATTGGATGGTGTCCCCGTATATGGTTATGCGCACATTCTGGGACTCACGACGATTGTTCCGACCTTGGCAATTGAGCGCGCGGAACTTGCTAAAGGTGGTTTTGATGGCGCAGAGAGCAACTTTACCTCGGCACATTTGCGAATCGTAACCAAAGCCCCGTCTTCGCGGCAGAAGACGAGTTTCGCACTGAACAATTTTCTTGCAAGCGCAGGGGCAGAAGGGCCGCTCGGTAATAGTCTTTCGTATAGTGTCTTCGCGAGAGTTTCTCCGTTAGCATTGGAGTATCAGGCGGTTCGTGGAATCCTGCCAGACCTCTTTGGGGGGTCGGAGACGCTTCGTGCTTCTGTCGGAGATCTCTATACCAAACTTCGTTGGCAATGTGGGGGACAAAGTTCTTTTGAAGCATCTATACTAGGCAGTGTGGATCGATATGGCTTCGATTTGCAGGATTCTTCGCATGAAGTTATGGGGTGGCAGAACTTGGTCGGGATCGCAAGATTCTGTCGGGAAGGAGCGCGTACGCGAATAGAAGTAACGGCATCGGCGAACAGATATCGAAGCATTCAGAAACAGAGCAAGATTTACCGGGAGACTGAGAATCACTTGTCGCTTCGTTCGGATTTGAGAGAATATGGCGTTAAGGCAAACCTGTCTCATTTTGTATGTGACAGGAAGATAATTGTCGGAGAGGGTTTGAATGTCCGCTACGCGCAGTTTGCCCCGGGACAGGTTGACGGACAGCCAAGATATTCGAATACGATGCTTGCTAGCTTCTGGCTTCAAGCGGAGAGTCTCTATCCTGAACGATTATTTGTGAAGGCTACTGTACGTGGGAACTATTATCGCAATATGGATTCTGTCCCTACGAATTATCCCTATCGAAGGAGTGGAGAGAGATTAGATCCCGAATTGAGTTTGTCGGCAAAATGGGCGCTTACGCGTAACATTTCGCTGGAATTCACTCATGATAAGTTGATGCAGTATTATCATACATTGGAAGGATTACCGGTGGGATGGTCTCTGGATATGATCGTGCCGACAGGAGAACATGCGAAGCCGGAAATGGCACATCAAAGTAGTGCCGGCATATCCGGTAGTTTCGGGGCGCATAGGTTTTCTATCGGAGGTTTTCACAAGCGTTTGAAAAACCTGATTTATTACAAGTACTCCCAGGCACTGTTCAGCGGCGCCCTTGCAACGTGGGAGAATCAGATAGAAATAGGAGATGGTCGGGCCTATGGCTTGGAGGTCTATTATGAGTTCAGACAGGAGAATGGGTGTGCGCGGGTGTCGTATACGCTTTCGAAGACGACGCGAGAGGGTTTCCCCTCCTTCTATGATGGGCAACCTTTTCACGCCCGTTTCGATCGCCGCCACGTTTTAAATGCCACAGTGCAGTGGCGGGATTTTATGGCGACGTTTATTCTCCAGAGTGGACATTGGGAGAATGGTCAGGCAGAAACCTATAAGCTTCCATTTTTGGAGGATTCCTGGTGGGCTGATTATTACTCTGGCGTAAACAATTATCAAATGCCAACTGTCATCCGGCTTGATTTGGGCTGGCAGAAGAGCTTCTGTACGGGACGGGTGGAGCATACGGTTAATCTGGGTGTTTGTAATGTCACAAATCACTTCAATCCGTTTATGCTTTATTTCGATCCGCGGACGGAATCCTGGAAAGAGATAGCGCTGTTGCCGTTATTGCCGAACTTTAGCTGGCGCCTTACTTTTTAATTATATTTCTTGTCGGCCTCGATGAGCTCCAGGAGCTTGTCGATGGCTTCGCTGTCGGGGATGTGCCGCAGGACGGGTTCGCTCTTGTGGTAGATCGTCACCTTGCCGCCACCTTCTCCCACATAGCCCCAGTCGGCATCGGCCATTTCGCCGGGGCCGTTGACGATGCAGCCCATCACGGCGATGACCAGTCCCTTGAGGTGGGCGGTGCGCCGCTGGACTTCCTCGAAGGTGGTCTGCAGGTCGTACATCGTGCGGCCGCAGCCCGGGCAGGCGATGTATTCCGGCTTGTAGAAACGGCGCCGGGCCGCCTGCATGATCTCGTCCCGGAGGTATTCCGAGAGGCCCGCGGAAGCGGGGATCTCGTCGATTTCGCGTTTCAGCAGCTTCGGACCCCATTCGATGGCGGCGTCGAGCATCGTGTCGCCCTTGCGTCCTTCGGCGAGGTAGCGCGCGACGGGCAGCTCGGCCACGGGGGGCTCGGTCAGGGACACGCGGATGGTGTCGCCGATGCCTTCCTGGAGGAGGGAGGCGATGCCCACGCAGGATTTGATGCGGCCGCTGTCGCCGCCGCCGGCCTCGGTCACGCCGAGGTGCATCGGGAAGACGACGCCGCGCTCCTGCATGCGGCGCGCGAGCTCGCGGTAGGCCTCCACCATCACGACCGTGTTGCTCGCCTTGAGCGAGACCACGACGTTGAGGAAGTCGGCTTCGATGCACATCTCCAGCCATTCCATCGCCGCCATCGCCATCGCGTGCGGCGTGTTGCCGTAGCGGTCGGTGATGTAGCGGCCCAGCGAGCCGTGGTTGAG